>CAIRGS010000001.1 GCA_903878125.1 uncultured Nitrosomonadales bacterium
GGAATGGCGTGGGCGCGACTTGGTGAATTCGACCCGCAATTTTTCCAGCAACTTCGCCACCCGGTAGTTGATGTACTCCGAACCGTTATCCGAGTGGAATCCCAGAATGACAAACGGAAATCCGGCCAGTAACTGCCGGATGACCGGTAGCAAATAGGCCTCGCTGATCTTTTCGCACGTCGCTACAAGCTGCATCTGCGTCACACAATCCACCGCGTTGATGTGATAAACGCCTTTGACACCGTCCTGGTCGCCTTGATGTACGCTGTCGATGCGGATGTAGCCCGACAGCCCGTTAGGCTGTGGGGCGCGACGTTGACCGATGGGAATTCCGGTGGGATTAGTTTTAGTCCAGTGCCGCCGCTTGTTCAGGTACGGTCGGCTGCCACGCAGGTTGTACAGGTGCGATACTGAAATACCCGCCAGCCGCTCGAAGCGTATATCGCCAAATACCTGATGCGCACGCTCCATGAGTTTCTTGGTCGCGGGACCGGACAGGGTATGATGCAGCACGTCCATCTCGGCCAGCAAGGCTACGTCAGCCAGCGTGTAGCAGCGGGCAAAGCCGTTTGCCGGGGCTGCGCGGAGCCGCCGCTTCGACAGCTTTCCATGTTTTCTGTATTGCGCCACCAGCCGTGTGACTTGTTGGCGCGACAGCCCTGTCATGCGCTCGATGTAGCGCAACAACAGGCCTTTGTCCGCCTTGCCGCGGAGCGAGTAGCCAAACTGCTTGAACACGCGCTCGATGAACTGATTGCGCTCGTCCTTGGGAATTCGGAATGCCACTTCCGATATTCCATCTAAAAATGCCTTGATCTGCTCCAAGGTCGCCAGCTTCGCTTCTTCCATGTTGATCACCATGCCTCGCATAATGACCGATGCAGAACTTCAGCCCTTCAGACTCATTTCATATTGGAAGAGACCAAGACCATATCATAACATGCCGTTTTTATGGAAAAATAGTACGGATCGATCTAGCGGGCTAGCAGACTGTCTGACTTCAGGCCTTGCCTGTACGTAAGTAATTGAGTATATTAAATATTTTAATTTGCTCGAATAATATGCTTGTCAATTAAATCAATGAGTTACGAGCGAATTCTGACAGACTCCTAGGGGGTGGCCTGGCTTGGCTATAGTGCGTTGCTTGGAACTCAGCCTCTTTTCTAATGAGAAAAATGTGAAAAAAGACTACCGCCTCTTCGTCGTGTTCGCTTTGACCATCTTCTTGGTCATTTGCATCGTTGCTTTCCAGAGGGGCCCGATATCCTCACCAGACACTGAGTCGTATGCACGATTGTCTCACGTGCTGATAGAAAAATCATTCAATCTACGGGAATTTTACGTGGCCGAAGATTTTATTACGCCTTTGTATTTCTACACGGTCACCGTGGTTCTTGTGGCGGCACTGCAACTGATCTCTCCGCACGAGTGGAAGATTCTTTTCCTTCTTGTCAACCTAGCTTCCATTGGCATCGTGCTTACCTGTGTTTTTGCGATCGGTCGGATACTTGCGGTTCGGGGCTGGATATTGTGCATCGTCCCCCTCCTTTTTCTCGCGGGGGATGCGCTGCTCTGGCCAGCCTATATTTTGTCCGATACTTACTATGCGGCAATGGTCATGCTCGCGCTGGTGTTCTTGATCAAGGCAGGGTGGCAGTATCGAGTCGCACTGATATTCATGCTGTTGATGATCCTAATTACGAGGCCTACAGGGCCTGCGGTTTTGGTAGGTGTCATTGCCGCGATGGTCATGACACAATTTGACCTCCATTCATGGACTCGCTCCAAGCTTGCAATCTTGTTTCTGTCTGGCTTGGTGGCAGCTGCCGTGTTTCACGGCCTCGTCATGAAGCTGAGTGCAACGGGGTGGATTGAGAACGAACAGATTGCTTTTATTCGCATGATGGTAGCGAAGGGGCAAATTATTCACGACCGACCGGAGACTTGGCTTGCCCCATCAACTGAATTTTTTGATATGGTGTTGGTTTTCCTTGTCCGATTTGTCAGCTTCTTCCAACCTTGGGTTTTGTCGTATTCCCTATCGCACAACGTAGCGAATTTCGTGTTCATTTCGTCGTTTGTAATGGCGACGTGTGTGTTTTCTCTCACTGAGCCAGGTAACCGAGATAATCTGTTTCACGTCCAACTTATGTTGATAGTTATCATCTTTTCGGGAGCGATCTACCACTCCGCCACTCTGATTGATTACGACTGGCGTTATCGGTTTGCTTATGTTGTACCAATAGCTCTTTTCAATGCTTTGGCTGCCGAACAGTGGCTACGCAGGGCCAAAATGAAGATGTCTTGAAAATGGGTGTTGGTATTGAATCGTTGTTCACCAGTGCACTGGGCTTGCAAGTTCCGTGGTGTGTTAAAAAAGTGGAGCTCGACCCCTCGCGTCGACGCATCGACTTCGAACGACTCCGTTTCCATCAATGTGGGTGAGTGAGGTGGTGCACCCCCTCGCGTTGGACTGCAGCAGCACCGCATGGCGCACGATGGTTGAGCTGTGGCAGGTGGTAGCGGCGCATTTGCGCATCTACCAGGAACTGATAGACAAATCATGAAAGCGCTGGTAACTGGTGCGCACGGTTTTGTGGGCCACGCGGTATGGTGGCGCCTCAATGAAATGAGCGGCGTGCAAGCCGTGGGCAGCGTGCGCCGTGCTGCTGCGTTTACGGATACGGGCGCATCGGTCGTGGCAGTGGGCGATCTGTCTGCACAAACCGATTGGTCGGAGGCCTTGACAGGGGTTGAAGCCGTCGTGCACACCGCAGCCCGGGTGCATGTGATGGATGACACAGCCGCTGACCCCTTGACTGAATCCCGGCGCGTCAATGTGGCGGGTACCTTGAATTTGGCGCGCCAGGCTGCGGCGGCTGGTGTGAAACGTTTTGTCTTTCTCAGCTCAATCAAGGTCAATGGCGAAGCAACGCCTGCCCCTCTCCCTCGCCCTCTCCCCAAAGGGGCGAGGGCGAGGTAGATAGAGAGGGAGAAATTCAGCGCTGACGACGTGCCAGCGCCGGAAGGCCCCTACGGTGTTTCCAATATTGAGGCA
>CAIRGS010000002.1 GCA_903878125.1 uncultured Nitrosomonadales bacterium
ATTGCAGCTACGGGTTGCAATGATTGTCTGATATCGACGCAGAATCATGGCTGCGTTGGGACCAGATCGAGGCCAAGATAGACCCGGTGACATTCATCACTGGAGCGAAAAGGGCGGGGGCGATAGCGGCGGAGGGATTCTTCAGAACATCGGCCGCCAGATTCGCGGCCATCCCGCCATTTTGCAAACCGACCTCGATCGCAACGGTGCGACTATCTTGCTCATTAAGTCCTGCCAAGCGCCCACCCCAGTAACCCAGCAAATATCCAAACGTATTATGCAAGAACACAGCCAGCAGGAGAACCGCGCCAACGCGAACAATCTGCTCCTGACTTTTGGCCGCAATCAATCCACAGATCAGGCAGATGGCGATCATTGACGTGGCTGCAAGGCGCTTTTCCGCCAACTTTTGATCCCACTCCCATCGATTCATCAAACCATTCGCAATGAGTCCGAGTGCCACTGGGACGACCACGGTGGCCAGGATACTCCAAAACATCCCGACATAGTTCACATCGATGTTTTGTCGCGCGTAAAGATACACCATCAGCGGCGTCATTACGGGAGCGAGCAACGTCGATACGGCAGTCATGGTCACGGATAATGCCACATTCCCTTTGGCTAAATACGTGATCACATTTGAGGATATCCCGCCAGGGCTGGCTCCGAGTAAAATCATGCCCAGCATCAGTTCTGGGGGTAAATCCAACGCCTTGGAAACGATCCACCCCAGAAAAGGCATGATGGAAAACTGCAATACGGCTCCGACGAATACGCCCTTGGGTATTTTCAAGATCCGCGCGAAATCCTTGACCGTGAGAGTCGCGCCCATTCCAAACATGGCGACTTGTAGCAAGATCGATAGGCATTGAGAGTAGTCGAAAGGGAGGTATTGGAGGTAGATCTGAGGATACACCAGACCGGCTAACACGGCAGCGACTACCCACGAGGCAAAGCTGTAAGTGCGGGTCTGGGGCAACGTCGCGATGGTCAGGGCGACAGCAATTACCAATAGCAACCCGAACAATGAAAAGCTCACTTCCATATCAGCACGGGAAGGGTCGGAATTTTGTGCTGGAATGCCAGATCAAAGGGATCGTTGCTCGCGCGGGTGTATCCAATACGGCCATTCAAATTGCAGAAAATCATAAGTGAAAAAACGAACGAAACATCAGTTGATTCGAGGTTTAAAAATGAACCGATGCCGTCATGATACAGCGTTTGCAAGCGGTCGCACTTGTAAAATGCCGCCTTCAGCTCTACACAGGCCGCCTTTACTTTGGGGACAACGCATTTGTCACCGCTAGCCATGCCCCGGTATTAAGTGGGCACAGAGAAGGGAAGGTGACAGGATTTGCAGAATCGAGACCTTTGGGAACCAAGCAACAGCGCGGTTGCGCAGTAGGCTGCATAAGCAGGCCGAAGGGTGAGGCATCCTGGGTGGGATGCGAACCAACACTGCCTGCCGCAAGGCAGCTCGCAGGGCGTAGCGCCAAAGGGATGGCGCAAGTCAATGCATAAATCCTCCGATGCCGCGATGACCTCGATCACACGAATATCGACAGGCAAATGGGTTCAAGGATGCCGGTCTTCCAGCAGGCGTGAATTGCGCGGTCTTCGACTACTGGCAAAACAAGGTCATTGGTTACGCCAAGGATTCGTATGCCACTGCGCC
>CAIRGS010000003.1 GCA_903878125.1 uncultured Nitrosomonadales bacterium
ACATCTTCCGCATTGCGCATCAGGTGTAATTGCTCCAAGACTAGCGTTTTTCTGTGGCGCACCATCACAATTTCAATGAAAAATATCAGCAGTGCGATTCCGTACGAGCCCCATATGTACCAAGCATAGCCATTCATGGAAAAAAATTCGCCCCAGTTCATCGTCTAACCTCCACGAGTTCAGATACCCACTGGGCCTTGCATTCACGCTCTAAAATAATACAACGCACACGTAGTAAAGAAACCGCAATGGCATATAGCCAGACCGCCAGCATCATGGTGAACATGCCCTGCTGCATAGCCACATGCATGCTGGTGCCGGTGAATTTCACCGTAGCTCCTTGATGCAGGGTATTCCACCATTGCACTGAAAAATAGATGATAGGAACATTGACCGAGCCTATTATGGCGAGCAGTGCGCTGGCACGGTCGGCACGGCGCGGATCATCAATCGAGGCATGCAAGGCGATAAAACCAAGATAAAGGAACAACAAGATGAGTTCGGAAGTCAGTCGCGCATCCCACACCCACCATGCACCCCACATCGGCTTGCCCCACAACGCGCCAGTCCATAGCGAAAGAAAGGCAAGCAGCGCACCAGTAGGTGCCAGCGCAGAAGCCATCATTGAAGACAAGCGCGTATTAAAAATCAGCCCTAGCGCGGCATAACCCGCCATGACCAAGTAAATAAACATGGACAGGATGGAAGCGGGTACATGTATAAACATGATGCGATAAGCTTCGCTTTGCTGGATATCAGTCGGTGCCACAAAAAAACTAATATACAACCCCACAACAAACAGGATTGCGGCCGACCACGAGAACCACGGAACCATCTTGCCGGCCACCCCATAAAAGGTGCTCGGCGCGGAATATTTAAACCAGTTTATAGCCAATTTCTACTCAATTAAAATACACACTATGTCTTATTCCATCGAAATACGCAGAGCGAGAGCCGTAACCCATGGCGTGAATACCAATGCTACCAACAGTAGCGCGCCTAGCAATGCCAAGTGAGAGCCCGCACTTGTGCCACTTACAACGGCTTCCACTGCACCTGCTCCAAAAATCAACACCGGAATGCACAACGGCAACACCAGTAGCGACACCAACGCCCCGCCGCCGCGCAGCCCTAGTGTCAGCGCAGCCCCGACCGCACCTATCATGCTGAGTATCGGTGTGCCAAGAAGTAGTGCAGCGATCAATACCCATAATGCCTGCGCCGACATATCAAACTGCAAGCCCAGCACTGGGGCCATAATCACCAATGGCAAACCGGAGACCATCCAGTGCGCCAAAATTTTGGCTAACACGAGTACCGATAGCGACTGCGGTACCAGCATCATCTGCTCCAGAGTACCATCCAGATAATCCGCCGAGAACATGCGCCCCAGCGATAGCATTGAAGCCAGCAAAGCAGCCACCCAAACTACGCCGGGAGCCATTTTGCGCAACATGTCCATTTCTGGCCCCACCCCTAAGGGAAACAGACTGACCACAATGACGAAAAAAATCAGTGTGGTCAGCACATCGGCACGGCGACGCATGGCCAGCAGCAGATCGCGGCGAATCACCAGGCTCAACAAACCAATCAGCGACAACTCGTTCATGACAGCGCAAGCCACCGCGTTGCTACCCCCACCACTTCCAGTGGCTGATGAGTAGTGTAGATCACCATGCCGTTACTCAGCAGATGCTCGCCAATCAATTCCTGCATCAGCCCAACCGCGCCTACGTCCAGTGCAGTGAGCGGTTCATCCAGTATCCATAAAGAGGCATTGCTGAGCAACAAGCGCGCCAATGCCACACGCCGTCGCTGCCCTTGAGACAGCACTTTGACCGGCAAAGTTTCCCGTCCGCGCAAACCCATACGACGTAACGCCGCGATTACCTGTTTGTCATCCACCTTGCAGCCAGCCAGCCCTGCACTAATACGCAAGTTCTCCAGTGCATTCAATTCGTCCTTGATGGCATTCAAATGGCCAAGATAAATCATCTCTGCATAAAATGTATCACCCAGCTCACGGATGTTCTGCCCGCGCCAACGGATCTCGCCCGCAACAGGCATCATAAAACCGCATAAAGTACGCAGCAAGCTGGTCTTTCCGCTACCGTTGGCGCCCTGAACCTGTAGTAGCTCGCCAGCTGACAGAGAAAAATTCAGATCAGAAAATAGCAGATGATCTCCGCGACTACAAGCAAGATTGCTAACTTCCAGCATTACGTGGTTGGTTTTGGCTCAATATAAAATAGCATTGAATTGTATACGATTGCACCAGCGTATGTTAACCAAAAAGTGAAGATGTCTGCTACTGCGACAGGGAGAACGTTAGGTTCGCGGAGAAAACATAGCTTAGGGAAAGCGTATTAGCCACGCAATTATTTTTGATAACGATTAACTGCCTTATTGTGTTCATTTAATGAATTTGAAAATTGTGAGCTGCCATTCCCACGCGCCACGAAGTACAGCGCATCGGTCACAGCCGGATGAAGAGCCGCCTGTATCGAGGCCAGCCCTGGCAGCGCAATCGGAGTGGGTGGCAGGCCTGCGCGGGTATAGGTGTTGTATGACGTATCGGCTAACAAATCGCGTTTGCGCAAATTGCCGTCGAAATTATCTCCCAACCCATAAATTACGGTCGGATCAGTTTGCAGCAGCATGCCCTTGCGCAGACGGTTGATAAATACGGCCGCTATCATGACGCGATCGCTTGCCCGCCCCGTTTCTTTTTCCACGATAGAGGCCAGAATCAACGCTTCATAGGCCGACTTAAGAGGCAGGTCAGACGTACGTTCCTGCCAACTTTTCTGCAGGTGCATTTGCATAGCCTTGTAGGCGCGATTCAGCAAGGCAAAGTCGCTTGAGCCTTTGACAAAATAATAGGTATCAGGAAAAAATTGCCCTTCCGCATGCGCCTCCGTTGCGCCGATATGTCGCATAACCTCTACTTCGGACAGGCTCGCACTATCATGCCGAATGGCCGGATTGGTATTCATTGCTGCGCGAAATTGGTTGAACGTCCAACCTTCGATTATGCTGAATTTACTCTGGGCGGCCTGCCCTTCAGTCACGATAGCTAACAACTCTAACATCGTGACCGCAGTTTCCAGCTCATAATTACCGGCCTGTATCTGGGCAGATTTTCCCAGCATTCGCGCCAACCAGACAAACATCCAATCGTTGGGTAACGCGCCGGCCTGTTGCATCTGCCGCGCCGCAGTCTTCAGGCTACTGCCCTGATTAAGGGAAAATTCCAAGGGAAGCACGGGAAAGGTCAGTGGACGAACAACATAATAGCCAATAGCACTCGCCAGCAGCACGGCCAAAAGCAACACAACGAGCAACAAGCGTTTAATCGTGCGCATGGCTCAACCATTCCTGCACTTGAATGGAAATCGGATGATGGCTCCAGTTACTACCTGACAGTTCACGCACCGGCCATAAACCAATTACACTATTCACCAAAAATACTTCGTCCGCAACAAGTAATTCCGCCAGTCCAAACTGCCTGACCCAGCACGGTACACCATGCTTGGCGGCCCACTCTATCACGCGTTCTCTTTGTATACCGGCCACGCCACAATTCAACAAATTCGGTGTAAACAATTCACCGTTCCTTACCATGAACAGATTGCTGCGTATGCCTTCAATCACATTTCCAACAATATCCAGCAACAGCCCTTCTGCGATGTCCGGGTCACTCCATTCCGCAGCAGCAAGAACATTTTCCAAACGGTTAAGGTGCTTAATGCCAGCCAGCTTCGGTTGATGTGCCAAGCGTAAATCGCATATTCGGAGCCTGACACCATGCGAATAATTTCTGGCTGGACAGTCAAGTGAAGGGGTGAGATTCAAGATTCGTGTCGGAATCATATTTTCGGCTGGAGCGAAGCCGCGAGCCGTTTGTTCGCCGCGCGTGATGATTATTTTGGCCACACCATCGGGCCGCAGTTCAATCAAACGCCGCAATTCCTCAAACAGCAGCGCCTCTTCTGGACAAGTGATGCGCAATGCAACGCAATCCTGTAGCAACTTGCGATAGTGACGCGGCCAACACTGTATACATCCACCGAGCACACGCAGCGTGCGAAATACGCCATCTCCATATAGCAAGCCGCGGTCATGAATGCTAACCTGATCTCCCGGCACGCCATTGATCAGCAT
>CAIRGS010000004.1 GCA_903878125.1 uncultured Nitrosomonadales bacterium
AAGGCAATACTGAACAAGTCCGTTCGCGTTGAGCTTGTCGAAACGTACTCCTTGTGAATCAATAAGTTGCTATTGGCTTCGACAGGCTCAGCCCGAACGGAGGGACTTGTTCAGCGTAGCCTTAATTCAGCTAATCACTCTTTACCGTAATTAATTTAGAACTCTAAAGAATGGAAAAACTATCAACTTCGGAACGGGTTCGGCTTATGAAAAAGCATCTTGGAGATGCATCTGACGTTAGATTTTGGAAATTATCTGGCGCTTCTAAAAGCGTAGTTGGGCAATGGGTATCCGGGGAAATCAAGAATATTTCGCCAAGATATGCATACACCTTGGAAGAAAACACATCATTTAAAGCTAAGTGGATAATGTTATGTGAAGGGCCGCAAACGAGTGATATGCAAAAAGAGGTTATTCCAGCCGCAGCTATCCCATACAGAAAGAGCGTTCAAGCCGTGATCGATCTCATGCTACATTCAGATGAAGTAACTCAGGGTTACATTCGAGGAATAGTTGCAGCAACGATTAAAGAAGAGCTAGCTCAAACTAGTACCAAGGATAACCAGAAAAAAATAGCTGGGCGGACAGGTACGCGTTAGCGCACGACCTTTCTCGCCTTGTGCAAGCCATTGCTCTCCTTTGCTTGATGTAATCGCTAGCTTGGAAGTTCATGGCGGCTTGGCATAATTCAAGCATGTTTACTATTGTGTTTTCTCAATGCTGTAGGTTACATGCAACGAGTGGGTTGCACCCGCCGCGACTTTAACCAAATTCTCCGCCGCATTCGCGCTTTCCACGCAGACCATGCCGCGATAGCCGGTATCGCTGCCAAAATCGCCCATTTTCGCGGCCTTTTCCACCCATGGGTTCCATACCACTGTGGAATGGCTGCCGCGCTTGGCAATTCGAATACAGCGCTTATGGCCGCTGTCATCAATCAAACAATCCGAGTCTGTATCCACATAGAGGCGGTCTACTTCTGCGGCTATCGTGATTGCGCCGTCTTGTGTTTTGCGTTGCCAATCACCCACTTTGTCAAGATAAGTGCAGCCTTCCAAACCGGTGATGCGAATATTATCCACATCGCTGATAGCGAAATATGTATGCAACGCTTCGCCAATTTCAAACATTGCTTGGCCGGTATTTTCGGTAACAAGTTCCACGACCAACTTCTTGCCAACAGTAACAATGTTCCGCACCCGACAGGCATGCGGCCATTGCTCAGCAGAAATAGAGCTGAGTGGCAATTCAAAAGTGATGCGCGTGCTGCCATCTGATAGCGCTTCGCTGGCCACAACTTGCCAGGGAACGGTACGGGCAAACCCATGACCTGGAAAGGTGCTGTCAGTTGCATGGGCACCAAACCACGGCCAACAAATTGGCACACCGCCACGAATGGATTTGCCGCGTGCTAATTTGGCTGCAGGGCTAAGCCAAATGACCGGATTTTCGCCCACAGGCTCAAAAGTCATGACATGCGCACCCTGCAATGAAATGGTAGATTGCGCTTGTTTGTTGGCAATGCGCGCAATCATCAAGCCGCTCACATCCTCAGTAAACTCAAGCTGTCCCGGAATGGCGAATTGCTGGTTAAGCGTGGTCACATTCAACTGGCTCATTTTTTATCCTTTTATTCAGATTCATCAGCATTCCCGCTAAATAATCGCCACTTGTTACTCGCCCTTGGCCGCAATTAGTTTTTCATATTTAGCTTGCAGTTGCTCTCTGCTTTCCTTATGAACTGGGTCGAGCGGAATGCAGTCTACTGGACAAACTTCCACGCACTGTGGCGTTTCATAATGTCCCACGCACTCGGTGCATTTGTTGGGATCAATGTAATAGATAGTATCGCCTTGCGAAATTGCATCGTTCGGGCATTCCGGCTCGCATACGTCGCAGTTGATACATTCGTCGGTAATAATCAGAGCCACACTGTTCCTCTTTAAATCAAGTTAATTTTTTCTCAGTCAGTTTGATCGCCACCAAAGGGGAAACAAACTTACTTACGTCGCCTCCAAAACGCGCGATCTCACGCACTATACTGGCGGAGATGAAGGTGTAATGCTCCGCCGGCGTCAGGAATAATGTTTCGACATCAGGATGCAGGCTGCGGTTCATTCCAGCCATCTGAAATTCATATTCAAAATCCGATACTGCGCGCAAGCCGCGCAATACCACGCGCGCATTTTGCGATCGCACATAATTCATCAGCAAACCGGAAAAACCTTCCACCCGTACATTGGCAAAATCAGCGAAAATTTCTTTCGCCATGGCCACACGCTCATCCATGGTGAACAAGGTGGCGCTACGACTTTCCGCCACAGCCACCACAACTTCGCCGAATAGCCCTGAGGCACGGCGGACTACATCTTCATGCCCGCGCGTGATTGGATCAAAAGTACCCGGATAAATAACTTTAATCATGCTTTTAACGCACCCTCGAATTTCAATAATTGATAATGCACAGCACCGGCTTTAGCATGTCTCACCACCTGCCAAGCTTCGTCAGGTTCAAATACTTCACCGCTTTCAACATACACCATGCCGTCTTGCGTTAGCTTGTCAGCAAGCAGTGGCAGTAATTTTGGCAGATAGTCACTCTGAAACGGGGGGTCAAGAAAAATCACATCGAACAGCCCATTTTTTTGGCGCGCGAATTCTAACCCATCTTCACAACGCAGCAATACATTAGAGCAGGCTAGTTTCATGATGCTCTCTTGCAAGGCGCGAAAGACCGCACGATTGCGCTCTACCATTACGACCTCTGTCGCACCACGCGATGCTGCTTCCAATCCCAATGCCCCGCTGCCCGCGAATAAATCAAGACAGCGCTTGCCATCAAGATTCTGCCCCAGCCAGTTGAACAAAGTCTCACGAACGCGATCCGGCGTGGGGCGTAAGCCTTCTTCGTCCGGAAACTCAACCCAACGACTACGATGACTGCCACCGATAATGCGTACCCGATTTATTGCCCTGCTCCCTCTTTAATAGCCGGCGTTTTTGTCTCCGGAGCACCGACTATCACGACAGCCATCGCATCCGGATTCACGCGCCGTTTATAGGCTGAGCGAATTTGCGCGATGGTGACTCTATCAACATTTCCGACGAAGTCATCCAGATAGGTCAACGGTAACTCATAAAATCCAATGACACTCAGATAATCGACTATTTTTTTGTTGCTATCTATACGCAGCGGAAAACCGCCAATGATGTTTTGCTTGGATGCTTGCAATTCTTTTTTCGTCACGCCTTTATCAATATACTCACGCAGCGTAGCGCGCACTAGCTGCAGCGCTTCATCGGCTTGATTCTTTTTGGTTTGCAGCCCGATCTGATAAGCGCCTGGCAATTTCATCGGTATGAAATAACTATAAACGCTATAGGCAAGGCCACGCTTCTCGCGGATTTCATACATCAGGCGGGACACAAA
>CAIRGS010000005.1 GCA_903878125.1 uncultured Nitrosomonadales bacterium
CCTCTCTCCAACTCTCTCCCGCAAGCGGGAGAGAGGGTAACCGTCCCCTCTCCCGCTTGCGGGAGAGGGTTAGGGAGAGGGTAATTATCGCAACTCAACTGCCATGATGCGGGTAAATCCAAAACAATATATTTCGTTATTTACGATTTCGATACTAGTTGTCGCATTATCGAGTACTCCAACCGCACCAAACTCCTGCCGCTTTCTTCGAATGCTACACCTGCATGTTCATAATATCGTTATAGGCAGCGATGACTTTGTTGCGGACCTGCACAGTAGTCTGGAAAGAAATATTCGCCTTTTGCATATCTATCATCACATCGCTCAAGCTGACCTTATCGTCACCTAGTACAAAAGCCTTTTGCATTGTTTCAGCGTGGTTCTGCGTCTGAGCCACACCATCCAGTGAAGATTTCAGCACGCTGGCGAAATCTGTTGTTGTAATTGCCGCAGCTTTCGGTGCACCCCCGCCTTGCGCGACGGCAATTGCAGAGCGCATTTCAGCCAGCAAACTATCCACTCCAGAGACATTCATGGTTCACCTCTTCTATTTGAACATGCACCTTATCACCTGCTCTAGCAATTTTAGCGACTGATAAGAAGCGGAATACGTTCTCTATTCACAGTACTGCGTCTGAAGTGTCTGGTGATAATGCATTGGATGCGTTACTGGATCAATCATTCAAAATCGAATATGGAAAAAATACGGCGAATATTATGGCAGAACAAAATTTAACCCCTACGTTGATGCAATCGCTGGCTGGGTTAAATGGCAAGCAAAGCATGGGGCTATTTGTCGCGGCTGCGGCTATGGCCGTATTGATTTTCGGCATGTGGACGTGGGGAAAAACTCCTGATTACCGCGTGTTATATGGCAACCTTTCCGATCGCGATGGCGGGGCTATCATCGAATCGCTGCAACAAATGAACGTGCCGTACAAGTTCGCTGAAGGCGGTGGTGCCCTGCTGGTTCCCGGCGATCAGGTCCATGAGGTGCGCCTGCGCATGGCTTCACAGGGCTTGCCCAAGGGTAGCCTGGTCGGGTTCGAATTGATGGAAAACCAGAAGTTCGGCACCAGCCAATTTCTCGAACAGATGAATTACCAACGTGCTTTGGAAGGTGAATTAGCGCGTTCGATGCAAACGTTGGCTTCGGTGCAAAGCGCACGTGTGCATCTGGCCATACCCAAACCGACAGTATTTGTAAAAGAGCAGCAGCAACCCAGCGCGTCCGTAGTGCTGACGCTGCATTCTGGCCGTAATCTGGATGGTAGCCAGATAAGCGGCATCGTGCATCTGATTTCCAGCAGCGTGCCGAACATGCCGGCCAAAAATGTTACCGTGGTAGATCAAACAGGCGCGTTACTAAGCTCTGCCAAAGAGGGTACTACCGGGCAGATGGACGCGACGCAAATCAGTTACGTGCGGCAGCTTGAACAAACCTATATCAATCGTATTGAAGCCATTGTCGCGCCATTAATCGGCGCTAACAATGTACGTGCGCAAGTCACGGCAGACATTGATTTCGCACAAACCGAGCAGACTGCCGAAAATTTCAAACCCAACCAAGATACAAAAGAATCCACTTTACGCAGCCAGCAAACCACTGCTTCAACGAATGGCGGAAGCCAAAATGCGGCTGGAGTACCGGGGGCTTTATCGAATCAGCCGCCTATCCCCGCCACCGCGCCCATCGTCTCCCCGTCCAGTTCAGTGGCAGTTGCCACTAGTGGTGGCGGAACTAGTTCGCTGAAAGAATCAACAGTCAATTATGAAGTGGATCGCACCATCCGCCACACCAAATTGCCCGTAGGCAGCATTAAGCGCTTGTCAGTTGCAGTGGTGCTAAACAATCGCACTGTTACCGATAAAAATGGAAAGCAAAGCTCCAAACCGCTTAACGAAAGCGAGAAGGCTCAAATCACCGCACTCGTGAAAGACGCTATGGGATTCAACGTCAGTCGCGGTGATAGCCTGAATGTTCTGAACAGCGCCTTCAATGTTGAAAAGGAAAACATAAGTCCAGAAGTACCATTCTGGAAACAACCAGAAATGATCTCTTTGGGTAAGGACTTACTGAAGTATCTATTAATCGCAGGTATTGGTCTGTACTTGCTATTGGGTGTCATTCGCCCAGCTTTCAGAAATTTCTCTAAAAATTCAGCACTCGCAGTGGCTAAAAAAAATGATGATCCATCGCAAGCTGCGGCTCCGGATCGCAGCGCTGCGCAAGCCGCAGCACAGCAGTCCAAGCAATCCTATGAAAATAATTTAGAAGTCGCAAAAAAAATAGCAGGGCAGGATCCCAAAATAGTGGCATCAGTAGTTCAAGGATGGGTGAATAGCAATGAGTGATGCAGGCATCAGTAAAAGCGCGATTCTGCTCATGACACTTGGTGAAAACCAGGCAGCAGAGGTGCTGAAATATCTTGAGCCGAGGGAAGTACAAAAAATTAGTTCCGCCATGATGTTGCTCAAAAACCTTACGCGCGAACAGGTCAGCAATGTTTTCGATGAATTTCATGAGATTGCTTCACAAAAAACGACTGTGGGCATGGATTCAAGCGACTACATCCGCACCATGCTGACCCAAGCACTGGGAGACGACAAGGCGGCCGGATTGCTCGATCGCATTATGCATAATAGTGACACTAGCGGCATAGAAAGCCTTAAATGGATGGATCCGGCTGCAGTCGCCGAACTGATCTGCAACGAGCACCCGCAGATTATCGCCGCCATTCTTGTGCATCTAGAGCCAGACATGGCTGCCAGCATCTTGGGTTTTTTTACCGAGCGTACGCGTAGCGACGCACTCTTGCGTATTGCCACGCTGGATGGGGTTCAGCCCACTGCACTACGTGAACTTAACGATGTACTAACCAAGCTGTTGACTGGCAATGCGGTTAACAAGAAGCGCATGAAGGGCGGCGTAGGCATTGCAGCAAAAATTCTCAACTTCATGGGCAGCGTACAGGAAGGTGTCGCTATTGAAATAGTCCGCAGTCATGACGCCGACCTGGCACAAAAAATTATTGATGAAATGTTCACTTTTGAAAACCTGCTGGAAGTTGATGACCGCGGTATTCAGCTAATTTTACGTGAGGTTGGGTCCGAATCTTTAATTGTGGCACTAAAAGGTGCGAGTGAAGAACTACGTGAAAAAATATTTAAAAATATGTCGCAACGTGCCGGCGAAATGCTGCGCGAAGATTTGAGTGCAAAAGGCCCAGTCAAGGTCAGCGAAGTAGAAGCGGAACAAAAGGAAATCCTGAGAATAGTACACCGCCTTTCGGATGAAGGGCAGATCGCTCTAGGTGGCAAAGGGGCAGAAGAAGCTTATGTCTGACGCTGTCACCCCCAAGGAGCACCTCACCGCCTATCAACGCTGGGAGCTGCCCGCCTTTGATATGGTTAACAAGGTGAGTACAACTCCCGAGATGGACCTACCCACTGCAGCCCAGCTTGAACATATCCATATACAGGCGCATGAAGAAGGCTATCAGGCAGGTTATGCCGAGGGCATGAAACTGGCTGGCACTGAAGCACAGCGCATGGAAAGGATGCTGGAATCACTGAACAAGGAATTACAGCAAGTGGATCAGCAGATCGCACAGGATTTACTGAACCTGGCATTAGAAATTGCTAAACAGATGATACAACAAGCACTCAAAATAAAGCCCGAGCTGCTGCTAAATGTGGTTCGCGCAGCGATTAACGAGCTTCCTTATTTCAATCAAAATGCCCATCTTGTATTGCATTCCGACGATGCATTACTACTGCGCACAAGCATGGGTGAACAATTACTTCATAGCGGTTGGAAAGTTTTCGAAGATGACCAAATTGAACGCGGTGGTTGCCGTGTGGAAACAGCACATAGTCAGATTGACGCTACTTTGCCCAAACGTTGGCAACGAGTAGTAGCCTCTATCGGGCAAGAAAACGCATGGCTTGAATCATGACCTCCCCTATCATCCCAATCCCCCCCGCCATTCTGGCTCCCATGAGTGACCATGCCCAGCATTGGCAAGCCTGCCTACAAGATAACCAGGAACTGGTCGCACAGAGCAAACTTTTGTTAATCAGTGGCCGTTTGACCAAGGTCACTGGGCTAGTGATGGAGGCGGTCGGTTTGACGATGGCAGTTGGCAGCACTTGTGTTATCGAATTGCCCAACAATCGAATCGAAGCGGAAGTGGTCGGCTTCTCTGGTGAAAAAATATTTCTCATGCCCGAAAATGATGTTCATGGACTGATACCAGGGGCGAGCGTAGTGCCGCTAGAAACATTAAGTACACCACTGCTGGGCGGCAAACAACGTACATTCCGGCGACGTGCGACTGATCACACACGCCACCTGCCAGTAGGCGACAAGTTACTGGGCCGAGTGCTGGATGGAGCTGGTCGCCCACTGGATCAGCTCGGGCCGCTAGTGTCAGTAACAAGCGCACCTTCGCAAAGCCGTCCAATCAATCCTCTGAACCGCGCACCAATCAAGGATGTGCTGGATGTTGGCGTGCGAGCTATTAATAACCTACTCACTGTGGGACGCGGCCAACGCATGGGATTGTTCGCTGGCAGTGGCGTAGGGAAAAGCGTGTTGCTCGGCATGATGGCAAGGTACACCAGCGCCGATGTAATCGTGGTGGGATTAATCGGCGAGCGAGGACGTGAGGTGAAGGAATTCATCACCAATATTCTGGGGCCAGAAGGCATGGCACGCTCAGTTGTGGTCGCAGCCCCCGCCGACACCAGCCCACTGATGCGCTTGCAAGGTGCCGCCTATGCCACAACGATTGCCGAATATTTTCGGGGCCAAGGCAAGCATGTATTATTGATTATGGATTCGCTCACCCGTTATGCCATGGCGCAGCGTGAAATTGCACTGGCGATTGGTGAACCGCCTGCCACCAAGGGCTATCCACCCTCGGTATTCGCCAAGCTGCCTCAGCTGGTGGAGCGTGCCGGTAACGGTACTGAAGGCGGCGGCTCGATCACCGCGTTTTATACTGTACTAACTGAAGGTGACGACCAACAAGATCCAATCGCCGATAGTGCACGAGCCATTTTGGATGGCCACATCGTGTTATCGCGCCGCTTGGCTGAACAAGGTCATTATCCGGCCATAGACATCGAGGCCTCCATTAGCCGCGCTATGAGCAGCCTTGTTTCAGAACAGCACTTCACCCTTGTACACCGCTTTAAACACTTGTATGCACATTACCAACGCAACCACGATTTGATCAGTGTTGGTGCATATGTCAGCGGCAGCGATCCGTTATTGGACGAAGGGCTTGCACTCTATCCATATATGGAAAGCTTCCTCAAGCAAGGCATGTTCGAGCGTGAATCCTACTCTAGTGGCGTCAGCGCCTTTAGCCATCTATTTGAGAATCCACACTGAGGCAGCTAAATCATGGCCAAAATATTTTCCATGCAACCATTAGTACATTTAGCACATCAGAAAAATAATGAAGCCACCAGAAAATTCGGCCAGCTAATCCAACAGCAGCAGGCCGCACAAGCCAAGCTCCATACCTTGGAACAATATCGTGAAGACTACCAGGCTCGCTTGCAGCAAGCTGTAAGAAACGGCATTGATCAAACTAGCTTGCGCAATTTTCAAGATTTCATTCGGCGTCTCGACGAGGCCGTTACACAACAACGAAATGCCATTGAACACATGCACAGCTTAATGCAAGCTGGGCGCAATGAACTGACAAATACGCAGCGTAATATGAAATCCTTCGATACGCTGGCGCAGCGTCATCTAGAAAGCGAAAAAAAATTGGAAGGGAAAATAGAACAGCGACAACAGGACGAACACACAGGACGTCACTCTGCACTCAGAGCCAGGGCTGCACAAGACGAAATATAACCTCAGGAGACATCATGCAAAACACAGTCATCCCAGTTACCTCGCCTGCCGTGCCGGCACATACGCCTGCACTTGCAGACAATAATGCTGTACCAACCGAACCTTTCGGCAACTTACTGGCGCGTCAACTCTCAGATAGCACCCAGCTTGCCGAAACCAATACTTCTGAAACTGCCCTGCCTATCACTTCTACCACTGATGACACACTCACAGCTACTGTCGGCAAAGAGCAACCTGTCAAACTACAAGCACCCGCACCGGATAGTGTTAGCGCATTACCCAGCGATATACTGGGAGCAGTATTGCCACCTAACCTCGCCGCGCAAATTCCAATCAGTCGTTCGCTGCCTACTCAACCAGAAGCTGTCTCAAACAATCGAGCACAATCTATCACTACGAGTAAAGTGACCTTGGGGTACGATGCGCTCGCCATTGCAAAAACCTCCTTGAAGTACGACACACCTGCCACAGAACTGGAAATCGAGAACTCCTTTCATAGCAGCAAAAGCATGACATTAGTGGCCGATTCACCACTCGCACTCCAGTCCTCTGCTCAGGTAAGTGCGCCACCGCATAATGCAATGGCTCTGACCACGCTACCAGCCCAAGCATCAAGCACCGCAAACCTGCACTTACCGATACAACTTTCCGTAGACAAGCCGTTGGCACATAGCGCATGGGCTGATGAGTTTAGCCAGAAGATCACTTGGGTGGCTACTCAGCATGGGCAAAGTGCTGAACTGCACCTGAATCCGCCACAACTCGGCCCGCTTGATGTATTGATAAAAGTTAACGGTGACCAAGCTACTGCGCTCTTCACTTCACCGCATGCCGCTGTACGAGATGCGATAGAACAGGCACTGCCTAAGCTTCGTGAAATGCTGGCCGATAACGGGATTATGCTAGGCAATGCCTCAGTAAGCGACCAGTCATCCAGAGATCAGCAACCAAAACAGACTGACCAACAGCACAAAAGGGAAGACTGGCAAGCAAAAATGGATCAGGCTATCCTCGTCAGCAGCCCCCAAGCCAGATCTGGGTACCAGCATCAGGGATTAGTGGATACGTTTGCCTGATGGAAAACTCAATAGACACGGAAAATATTCGAGATCATATTTTTTAAAATTAGAAGCTGCCTTGGCATTGTTCACTTTTCTCTATGAATAAAAAGGGAAAGACGGCTGCGCTAACAAACCAGGTCTTGTCTAATTGCCAAGCTAGAGGGAATTCTCCGCCTTATTCCGAATATCACACCGATTGAATTTCTCTGATAATCCAACTCAGAAAATAAGGAGCTGCAATGGTACAAGATGTAGCAAAAAAAGAAGAGCCGGATCCCCTGCCAATTGAAGTCAAGTCAAAACTGAAAAACAAGAAGATGATACTCATCATCATAGGCAGTGTTTTGGTTTTAGCGATAGCAGGCGGCGCAGGATGGTATTTTACCAAGGGCGACAATCAAACTAAAAAAAGCGAAAAAAAGATTTCAAAATCAGCTGAAGAACCAAAATTTATCCCGTTGGAGCCTTTTACGGTTAATCTGCAACGCGAGGCAGCCGACCAATTTTTACAAATTGGCATTACACTAAAAATTCTTCAGCCAGAGCTGGAAGAAAAAATCAAACAAAATCTGCCAGAAATTCGCAGTCGCCTGTTGGTACTACTGTCCGGAAAATTCCCTTCAGAACTTACAAATTCCAAAGGCAAAAAAAAGCTCGCCAATGAAATTATCGCTGAAACTGAAACCGTTCTTGGTCTGCGCACTGCGCCCCCCCTCCCCAGTTCGATTATTAATACAAGTGCCAAAACCAGCGCCGCATCCAGCGTGAATGCAGCAAGTGCATCCAGCGTAGAAGCAGCAAGTCAGGTAGAAGCCACTAGCTCCGAAGAGGCATCATCCAAGGCAGATGAGACATCCACTAAACCCAACAGTGACGAAAATAGCAGCATCGTAGAAGTTCTGTTTACCTCCTTTATCATCCAGTGATACGGCTATGAGCGATTTTCTCTCTCAGGACGAAGTTGACTCACTGCTCAAAGGAGTAACCGGGGAGCCGGATGAGGTAGTTGTGCCAGCCGATCCAGCAGGCACTGTACGTCCCTATACCATGGGTACGCAGGAACGTATCGTGCGTGGGCGCATGCCAACGATGGAAATCCTCAATGAACGTTTTGCGCGTCTGTTCAGAATTGCTTTATTCAACCTGATGAGGCGCACAGCGGAAATTTCAGTTGGGCCCATACGCGTACAAAAATTCAGTGAATTCCTCCGCAATCTGCCCATACCTGCCAACATCAACATCGTGCAAGCCAAGCCTTTACGTGGCAATGCACTGTTTATCTTCGATCCCAACCTGGTTTTTTTTGGTGGTCGACAACATGTTCGGTGGTGATGGACGTTTTCACACCCGGGTCGAGGGTCGCGAATTCACCCAGACCGAGCAACGCATCATCCAGCAACTACTGGCTGCCGTATTCGAGTCTTATAACAAAGCCTGGCAAGCTATATATGCGTTGAAATTTGAGTTTGTACGTTCGGAACAGAACCCGCAGTTCGCCAATATCGCCACACCAAATGAAGTCGTTGTAACCACTACTTTCGACATTGAGTTCAGCGGCGTTGGCGGTGCATTTCATGTGTTAATACCCTATGCCATGATAGAACCAATCCGTGAACTGCTCTATAGCACCATGCAAGGTGACCATATGGTTGTAGACAAGCGCTGGCTACGCATGCTGTCCCAACAGGTGCAGTCCGCAGAAATTGAAATGACTGCTATTCTCGGTCACGCTCAAATTAAATTTGAACAGGTACTGGGAATGCGCAACGGTGATTTTATCCCGTTAGAAATAGCAGAAAGCATTTTGGCACTAGTGGATGAAGTGCCCGTACTTAAATGCAAGTACGGAATTTTCAACAACCAGTACGCTCTTAAAGTGGAAAAAATTCTAAGCAACGCAAGTAACGATTTGGCTAATGGAGACGATGATGACTGACGAAAATACAGATGAAATTAGCGCCGATGACTGGGGTGCAGCAATGGCTGAACAGACTACTAGCACGCCATCCCAACCCGCCGATCAACCGCATGCTTTCGCACAATTCGCCAGCGCGACTGGCACAGCAGTGCACAACGATCTTGATATGATCATGGACATCCCGGTTCAACTGACGGTTGAGCTTGGCCGCACCAAGATGCCAATCAAAAATCTTCTGCAACTGGCGCAAGGATCGGTGGTAGAGCTGACCGGCCAGGCGGGCGAACCGCTCGATGTAAAGATTAACGGTTTTCTGATCGCACAAGGCGAAGTCGTGGTAGTGAACGATAAGATCGGTATTCGCCTCACCGACGTTATCACCCCATCTGAACGTCTGCGCCGCCTCAGCCGCTAAAATGAAAATTGTCGGCAACCTGTTTACCAAACCAAGATTCATCTGCGCGCGTCTCTGCCTAATCTCCGGCTTTTACACGCCTCTACTCGCAACAGCGCAAAGCACACGCCCTGCTTACATACCTCCACCACCTGTAGCCATGTCATCCGGCAGCATACTGCAGGTAATTTTCAGCTTGCTACTGGTATTGGCCGCAGTGGTACTAGTTGCATGGATATTAAAACGAATCAATCTGCCTCAACGCGCCACCGGTAACCTGCTTAAAGTGCAAGCAACTGTGGCGGTAGGCCAACGCGAACGCATCGTGCTGGTGGAAATAAACGACACTTGGCTGGTGGTAGGCGTTGCTCCAGGGCAGGTGAACGCCTTGCACAGCATGCCAAAAACCGAATTACCCTCAGCACAAATGAGTATAGCTACCAGTACAAATGGAAAATTCCAGGATTGGTTGAAACAAATGATGGAAAAACGTAATGCGCCTTAGTTCGCTTCTAGTAGCAACCCTGCTACTTGACCTGATCCCCACAGCATTTGCGGCCGATCTTGGCCTGCCCGCATTAACCAGCACCGCCACAGCTGGTGGTGGGCAGACCTACTCGCTTAGCCTGCAAACGTTACTTTTGCTCACCTCGCTCAGTTTTTTACCGGCCGTAATGCTGCTGATGACCAGTTTCACTCGCATTATTATCGTACTATCGCTGTTACGCTCTGCCCTTGGCACGCCCTCATCTCCGCCCAACCAAGTAATGGTCGGACTAGCCTTGTTTCTCACATTCTTCGTTATGTCGCCGGTGCTGGATAAAATTTATACTGACGCCTACCTGCCATTCAGTGAGAATAAACTTACGATGGCACAAGCTTTCGATACCGGCAGCGTACCGCTCAAGGCATTTATGCTGCGACAAACGCGTGAAAAAGATCTTGCCCTGTTCGTTCAAATTTCCAATAGCGAGCCACTGCAAAGCGCGGATCAGGTACCACTAAAAATTCTGGTGCCAGCCTATGTCATCAGCGAACTAAAAACCGCGTTCCAAATTGGCTTCGTAATATTTATCCCGTTCCTCATCATCGACATGGTGGTGGCCAGCATACTGATGTCTATGGGCATGATGATGGTATCGCCAGCGATGATTTCATTACCATTCAAGATCATGCTATTCGTGTTGGCAGATGGCTGGAATCTGCTGATCGGGTCGCTAGTGCATAGCTTTTACACCTGAGACCAAACAACGATGACCCCTGAACACGTAATGACACTTGGTCGCCAGGCGCTAGAGCTGACGTTGATGGTGTCAGCCCCGGTTCTGTTGACGGCACTAATCATTGGGTTGCTTATCAGCATTTTCCAGGCCGCCACCCAAATCAATGAAATGACCCTGTCATTTATTCCAAAATTGATCGGCATGTTCGGCGTACTGATTATCACTGGCCCGTGGATGGTGGGCATGATGCTGGATTATATCCAGCGCCTGTTCAGCAGCATTCCCTGGTTGGTTGGGTAGACGTTCTAGATCAACGCACAACGCTATGATCCCGTTATTATTGCAATTCCGGCTTGAAATTATTATGTCTTTCCTCTCTTCTACCTACGACAAGCTGTTCAGCCTGGGCTCATTCTCTCTCCTAAAGCGGAAAGACATAACGCTCTGCATTTATTGATTTTATATTACTGATGTCATCAGTTAAATAATCACAATGATTACCGTCACCAGCGCCCAGTTATCATCATGGCTCGCACTGTTCGTCTTTCCGTTTGTGCGCATCCTGGCCATGATCGCCAGTGCACCAATACTGGGTAATAAGCAAACGCCGGTACGCTTAAAGATCGGCTTGTCCGTACTATTGACCATAATTATTGCGCCTACCTTGGCCGTTCAGCCCAGTATCGACCCCGCTTCAGCTATCGGATTTTTAGTCATTATTCAACAACTTTTAGCAGGTCTGGCAATAGGTTTTACAATGCGCTTGATTTTTACCGCAATAGAAATGGCCGGGGATATTATCGGGATTCAAATGGGGCTAGGTTTTGCTATTTTCTATGACCCGCAGAACGCGTCCTACACGCCAGTGATAGCGCAATTTTTAGGCATCCTCGCCGTGCTTATTTTTCTCAGCATGAATGGACATCTCATCATGCTGGAAGCGTTAGCAGACAGCTTCCGCGCCTTTCCCGTCAACAGCACGCTTCCTGCGGCAATCGCACTGCATACTCTGGCCTCATGGGGCGGAAGCATTTTCTCTAACGCGCTACAACTAAGCATGCCAGTGATCGGTGCGCTGCTAATCTCCAATTTCGCACTGGGCATCCTGACACGTAGCGCGCCACAACTAAACATCTTCGCGGTCGGCTTCCCGGTTACTTTGACAATCGGCTTTGCTTCAGTGTTGCTATTATTGCCTTACCTCTTTCCACTACTGGAAAACATCACCCACACCAGCCTAAGCACGGTGTCGCGCGTCATGCATCTACTTGGCAAATCATAAGAAGCTCAAGGCCAGGTAGTTATGAAACGTTGTTGTACTCCACCAACACCTCATTAAATTTGTGAAACTGTGATTGCCATTAACGCAATGGCTTGTTACAGTGCTGTGAATGGGAGCCATATGAGGTTGTAACTTTTCTTAATGGATATCTTATTGATTTGTGAAGCTGTGATTGCCATTGACGCAATGGCTTGATACAGTGCATTTTTTTCAACTAAAGGGGGGTCATATTATGAATAAAGCTGAGTTGATTGATGTTGTAGCTAAGTCCACAAAGAATTCCAAGGTAAGTGTCGAAGAAATACTGAATGCGCTGATGGCTGCTATACAAGCATCATTGGTAAAAGGCGATAACGTACAGCTGATTGGCTTTGGTACCTTTGCTGTCGAACAGCGTGCTGCTCGCATAGGCCGTAACCCAGCTACTGGAAAAGAGCTGAAGATACCAGCCAAAAAAGTTGCGAAATTTAAAGTCGGTAGCAAGTTGAAAGACGCAGTTGCTGGCGTAAAAGCGAAAAAGAAATAACCAGCGCAATTAAGCGTG
Source organism: uncultured Nitrosomonadales bacterium (assembly GCA_903878125.1). GTDB lineage: Bacteria > Pseudomonadota > Gammaproteobacteria > Burkholderiales > Gallionellaceae > Nitrotoga. Next base: position 12,298 of record CAIRGS010000005.1, read on the forward strand.
CCCCTACAAACCCGGGGCACGCTATCTCATCATTCCTGAATTAATACGCCTACTTCTTTTTCGATTTTACGCTCTAATCCCTGCGGTTCACGCTTTTCATCTTCACTATTTTCAGTTGACTGTTTAATTCTATTTTGAGTAGTACTGAGTCATTACGCCGAAGCGCGATAACTAGCGTTATCCGCAGAATGACGTGTCTTCAAGGTATAATTATCCCCGTGTGTGTGAGCCAGGCTAATTATTACGGGATGCGAGCTATGCTCGCTGACAAGATAAAAATATTAAGAAACATATGCATGTTGTAGCACATGAAGTATCAAATCAAATAATCCGAGATCGTAAAAAATAATGCAACACATTCGTAATTTTTCCATTATCGCCCACATCGATCACGGCAAGTCCACTTTGGCCGATCGAATTATTCAGTTGTGCGGAGGGCTTTCTGACCGCGAAATGGAAGCACAGGTGCTCGATTCCATGGACCTGGAACGCGAGCGCGGCATCACCATCAAAGCTCAGACAGCTGCGCTGCAATACAAAGCGCGTGATGGCCAGATATACAATCTCAACCTGATTGATACGCCGGGACACGTGGATTTTTCTTATGAGGTTTCACGCTCACTGTCTGCCTGCGAAGGTGCGCTACTAGTCGTTGATGCATCTCAAGGAGTGGAAGCGCAGACCGTAGCTAACTGCTACACCGCACTCGAGTTGGGGGTGGAAGTAGTGCCGGTGTTGAACAAGATTGACTTGCCGTCTGCTAACCCGGAAAACGCCATTGAAGAAATTGAGGAAGTTATCGGTATCGACGCGCACGATGCGACACGCTGCTCGGCCAAGACAGGTGAGGGTGTGCAGGACGTGCTGGAAGCTTTAATTGTTAAAGTGCCGGCGCCTACAGGCGATCCGGCTGCGCCGCTAAGCGCTCTGATTATAGATGCGTGGTTCGATAATTATGTTGGCGTAGTAATGCTGGTGCGAATTTTTAACGGCACCTTAAAGCCCAAAGATAAAATTTTGTTGATGGCTACTGGCGCGCAGCATTTGACTGAGCATATCGGTGTATTTACGCCGAAATCGCAACCGCGTGAAGTTTTGGCTGCCGGCCAGGTCGGTTTTGTCATTGCGGGCATCAAGGAGCTGAAGGCGGCCAAGGTTGGCGATACCATCACGCTGGCAAACAGACCCGCAGCCACAGCCTTGCCAGGTTTCAAGGAAGTGCAGCCACAAGTATTTGCCGGGTTGTTTCCAGTAGAATCAAATCAGTATGAATCGCTGCGTGATTCACTGGAAAAGCTCAAGCTTAATGACGCTTCATTGCAGTATGAACCGGAAGTATCGCAGGCATTGGGGTTTGGTTTTCGCTGTGGATTCCTGGGATTGCTGCATATGGAAATTGTGCAGGAGCGACTGGAGCGCGAATTCGATATGGATTTGATTACCACTGCACCTACCGTTATTTACGAGGTGGTGCAGCGCGACGGGACGGTGCTGGTCGTGGACAATCCATCCAAGATGCCAGACCCGTCCAGAATCGAGGTAATCCGTGAACCTATCGTAACAGTCAACTTGTATATGCCGCAGGAATATGTTGGTGCGGTCATTACATTGTGTACGCAAAAGCGCGGCGTACAGCTCGACATGAGTTATCACGGCAAGCAAGTTTTGCTGGTATATGAGATACCTATGGCGGAAATCGTACTCGATTTCTTTGACAGGCTGAAGTCGATTTCGCGTGGCTATGCCTCAATGGATTATGAGTTTAAGGAATATCGACCGGCCGATGTGGTCAAGGTGGATATGCTGATCAACGGCGAAAAGGTAGATGCGCTGGCGATTATCCTGCACCGCAGCAACAGCCAGTACCGGGGTCGTGAAGTGGCGGCCAAGATGCGCGAGTTAATTCCTCGTCAGATGTTCGATGTGGCGATCCAGGCTGCTGTTGGTTCAAACATAATTTCGCGTGAAAATGTCAAAGCGCTACGAAAAAATGTATTAGCGAAATGCTATGGCGGCGACATCTCGCGCAAACGTAAATTGCTGGAAAAACAGAAGGCTGGCAAGAAACGCATGAAACAAGTAGGTAATGTTGAAATTCCGCAGGAAGCTTTTTTAGCAATCCTGCAGGTTGGTGATAAATAACGTAACGACGGGAATCGAGATGGACTTTGCTTTAATTATGTTTGTACTGCTGCTGATCACCGGCAGCCTGTGGTTGCTGGATCGCTTTGTGCTGCAATCGAAACGCATAGCGTCCACAAAAGAACCCTGGTGGGTGGAATATTCCAAGAGTTTTTTCCCGGTTATCCTGGCGGTATTCTTGTTGCGCTCATTTCTGGTCGAGCCGTTCAAAATACCGTCTGGGTCGATGATCCCTACTTTACAGGTAGGCGACTTTATTTTGGTTAACAAGTTTACTTATGGCCTTCGTTTGCCAATCATCAGCAAGAAACTGGTAGAAATAAATTCCCCCAAGCGAGGCGATGTAATGGTATTCCACTATCCGGAAAATCCAACGCTGGATTATATTAAGCGGGTGGTCGGATTGCCTGGCGATCAAATTGTATATCGCAATAAGAAAGTGTATGTGAACGACGTTCTGCAAGAACAGCAGCCGGACGGTGACTATAACTATGTGGAAACTGCACTAAATTTCGTACATACAGAACGATCTAAAGAAAATCTGACTGGGCATATCCATGTAATGCTGGTAAACCCGGAAGTGCCCAGCATACATCTCGGTGCTGTAGCAGAATTTCCACACCGGGAAAATTGTGCATACAGCGACAAGGAGATGCGCTGTAAAGTTCCAGCCGGGCATTATTTTATGCTTGGTGATAATCGTGATAACAGCCGAGATAGTCGTTACTGGGGTTTCGTGCCGGATAATATGATTGTAGGCAAAGCATTCATGATCTGGATGAATTTTAGTGATTTGAAACGTATAGGCTTATCCATTGATTGAAGCTGCCAACGAAGGAGGGGCATGATTAAAATAACAGCAAACAGGCAGCGGGGCGTGACTTTGTCTGGTCTTTTGACATGGGCAATAATAATAATATTAGCAGCTATTGGCGGCATGAAGATTATTCCGGTGTACATTCAAGATGCCGAAATTAAAAGCATTCTCTCCTCTATCGTGAATGATCCGGACATGCAAGGAGCCCCATCCAAAAGTATGCGCGAATCGTTCAGCAAACGCGCCATGATGAACAACATCAATATCGTCACGGCGAATGACATTGAAATAGTCAAGGATGAGCGCGGTCTATCGCTGAGCGTTAGTTATGAAGTTAAAATCCCACTGACCGGTAATGCTACCTTGTTACTTGAATTCAATCCAAGTAGTTTAAAAAAATAACCGATGAATCGTGATGTGCTGTGCAATCAAATTGGCCATTTTTTCACCCAATCGCAGTTATTACAGCGTGCTCTGACGCATCGCAGTTATAGTGCGGCACACAACGAGCGTTTGGAATTTCTGGGGGATAGCATACTCAATTGCGTCGTAGCCAAACATCTCTATGACATTCATCCCGATTTGCCGGAAGGTGATTTATCCCGACTACGTTCCAATCTGGTCAATCAGCAAACCTTGTTTATCCTGGCTCAGCAATTACGTTTGGGCGAATTATTATTGTTAGGCGAAGGAGAGCGCAAAAGCGCCGGCTTTCGTCGCCCGTCTATCCTTGCCGATACCATGGAAGCATTGTTCGGCGCAGTATTTCTTGATGCCGGATTTGCTGCAGCAGAGCAAGTTGTGCTCCGGCTCTATGTTCCCTTTATCGCGCAAGCAGACGCGCAGACGTTGGGTAAGGATTACAAAACCTTGTTGCAGGAATATTTGCAAGGCAAGCGCCTGGCGTTACCAAAATACGCCGTGATTGCCACTCAGGGCGAGGCACACGCACAGCTATTTCAAGTTGAATGCCAAATCGAACAATTAAATCTAATCACATGTGGCGAGGGCAGCAGCCGCCGCACCGCAGAGCAGGTAGCAGCAGAAGCTGCTTACCGGAAAATTGAGAGCCAGTCATGAATGCAAGTAATTACCACAGCGGCTTTATCGCCATTGTCGGCCGCCCGAATGTGGGCAAATCCACTTTGCTTAATCATCTGGTCGGCCAAAAAATAAGCATCACCTCACGCAAGGCACAGACCACACGCCATCGTATTACCGGAATATTGACTGAAGAAAATGCGCAATTTGTATTTGTAGATACCCCTGGATTTCAGACGAAGCATCTTAATACTCTGAATCGCGGTTTGAATCGTGTGGTAACCAGTAGCTTGCGCAACGTGAATGTGGTGCTGTTCGTGATTGAAGCCCGGCATTTTGACGAGCGTGATCGCCAAGTAATGAATTTGCTGCCAAAAAATATGCCCGTTCTACTTGTTATCAATAAGGTAGACAACATGGAGAATAAATCGGAATTACTGCCCTTTATTCAGGAGATAGCCAAGGAGCGTGAATTCACTGCGATCGTGCCTGTGAGCGCAAAACAGAACAAGCAACTCGACACCTTGTTGAATGCAATTCGACCCTATCTGCTCGAAGGGGAAAAAATTTACCCGGAAGATGAAATTACGGATCGCAATGAACGCTTTCTAGCGGCCGAATTGGTGCGCGAAAAAGTCTTTCGTTTCACCGGTGAAGAGCTGCCATACTCAGTAAGCGTAGTGATCGAACAATTCAAAATAGAAGGAAAGTTGCGCCGTATCCATGCTGCGATTCTCGTGGATAAGGACGCACATAAAGCGATGCTGATCGGCAAGAATGGTGAGAAGCTGAAGGAAATTGCCACTCAGGCGCGGTTAGATATGGAGATACTATTTGATGGAAAAGTCTATCTCGAAGTATGGATTAAAGTGCGCAGTGGTTGGGCAGATAATGCACAGGTGTTAAGAAGTTTGGGATATGAGTAATTCTGAAATTAAACTCTCTGTGTTTTTTCATGCACCAGCAAGGGATCAGCTTTGCACCCCTTGCTTTGATATTTTGTGACGAGGAGAGGCTGGGAGGAGTAGATTGCAGCCGCACAAACACAGATTAGAAGACGAACCAGCTTTCGTCCTGCACAGTTATCCATATCGTGAAACTAGCTTGGTGCTGGAAGTGCTCACCCGGCAGCATGGTCGCGTAGCGCTGGTGGCGCGCGGTGCGCGGCGTCCAAGATCGGCGTTGCGCGGATTATTGATGGGTTTTCAGCCGTTACAGTTAAGCTGGTTTGGAAAACATGAATTGCGTACCTTGCACCGTGCCGAGTGGCAGGGTGGCCAGCCGCAATTAAAGGGAACGGCATTGCTGTGCGGTTTCTATTTGAATGAATTGCTGCTCAACCTGATGGTGCGCGATGATCCGCACGAACAACTGTTCGATTATTACCAGCACACCTTGCAACGGCTGGCAAATGAAGCGGACTATGCCGCCATCTTGCGTTGTTTTGAAAAACATTTGTTGCAAGAGTTGGGTTATGCACTTTTATTAGTACAGGAAGCTGACAGTGGTGAGCCGATTAATTCTTTTGCGCCCTATCGTTATGTGCTTGAACGTGGTGCGGTGCCTGCTACACCAAATGATTCAAATACATCAGAGGGCTTATTGATGTTGGGCAAAACCTTGCAAGATATGGCTGCGGATGATTACCGCGATGCAGTTAGCGCGCAGCAGAGCAAGCAGTTGATGCGTATGTTGCTCAATCATCATCTCTCAGGAAAGACATTGCATACGCGCGAATTAATAAGGGACCTACAAAAAATATGATTAAACTCGGACTCAACATTGACCACGTAGCCACGTTACGCCAAGTTCGGGGCACGCGTTACCCGAATGTAATTCAGGCAGCGTTAATCGGCGAGGCGGCGGGTGCCGACGTTATTACACTGCATTTACGCGAAGACCGCCGTCACATCCAGGATCGGGACGTGGAAATTCTGCGCGATATGCTGCAAACGCGTATGAACCTTGAAAGCGCCATTACCGACGAAATGCTGGCCATTGCCTTGCGCATCAAGCCGCACGATGTCTGCTTCGTGCCGGAACGGCGCGAAGAATTAACCACGGAGGGAGGGTTGGATGTGGTGGGGCATTTTGATAGCGTGAAGCGCGCTTGTGAGCGCTGTGCGGCGGCGGGTATCCGTGTGTCATTATTTGTGGACGCGGATGAAAAACAAATGGATGCGGCGCAGTCTGCTGGCGCGCCGGTAGTAGAGATACACACGGGAAAATATGCCGATGCGGCCAGCGTCTCGCATCAGACACAAGAATTGGCGCGCATTCAGCGCACAGTGGTGCATGCCCATGCGCTCGGCTTGCAGGTGAATGCCGGACACGGCCTGAACTATCACAACGTACAACCTATCGTCGCTATCCCTAATATCTGCGAATTCAACATCGGTCACGCCATCATCGCCGAGGCGCTATTCATTGGCCTGGAGCAAGCAGTGAAAAAAATGAAAGCGCTGCTAATCGGTATTCATCCATAAAGTATGGAAGCTCAGTCACCGTGATTCTTGGTATCGGCACTGACATCGTGGCTTATGCACGCATTGAGGCCGTGCATGCCAATTACGGCGAGCGCTTCGCACAGCGCATTTTGAGCCCACAGGAATTAGCGGAGTATCGTGTTCACACCTACCCTGTGCGCCTGCTAATGAAGCGCTTTGCCGCCAAGGAAGCACTAGCCAAGGCGATAGGTAGCGGCTTACGTCATCCCGTGAGCTTGCAGAAAATCAGTGTGGTACACGATGCTTTTGGCAAACCTACTTTTGAATTCGATGCGGAATTGGCTGCACACCTAATGCATTTAGGGTTGACACACCACCATCTAAGTATCAGTGATGACCATGATATTGCCGTAGCATTTGTGGTTTTGGAAAAAGATAATTAGGAGAAATTGAATGGGAATCGGCCCATGCATGCTGGATATAGCGGGATCTACCCTTACTGCGGAAGATGAAACACGTTTACGTCATGAACTGGTGGGTGGCGTGATTCTGTTTGCGCGTAA
>CAIRGS010000006.1 GCA_903878125.1 uncultured Nitrosomonadales bacterium
ACCTACAGGCAACCAAGTTGCCTTTTTCTTAAGAAGTTTAAGGATGGCTTCAGTTTGAAATGAGAAGCGATTGGTTTCGATGCTGATGGAGCGAAGGAGTTCGGTGCGCTGAAGGACTAGACCGTTGTAGTAAGGAATTCTCTGTCCGAAAATCAGGTTGACGAGGTTGACATAGCAACAGGAAATGATCCGGCGGTGTCGGGCGCGGATTTCTGGGTTGGTGACATAAGGGATGATGATGTCGGCCTTGCCGCGTGTCTGGAGAATGGGAAGCACTCCATCAATGGGATGTTCGTTGTCGGCTGGGAATACCATCACATGGGAGAACTGGGCCTCACGAAGACCCGTTTTGAAGGCACCCCCCATTCCAAGGTTAACCTCGTTGGAGAGAGCGCGAAGGCGTGGGTTACGGGCGGCAATCTCTGCCGCGATCTGCGAAGTTCTATCGGTGCTGCAATCGTTAACGACTAGGATTTCGAAATCCGTCCCAGATTGCATGGCAGCAGCGCAGGCCGATTCCACAGACGCAGCGAGGGTTTTTTCCTCGTTGTAGGCCGGGATAATAATGGAGAGGCCGTCTTTCAATGGGGGCAAAGACTGACTCAGATGAAGTTGACGTGTTGAACTGATCCGTCTGCCGGCACCAACTCACCCTCGCCCTTAACGACTTTGTCGAGAGCTTCGTTAACCTTGTGCTGAAGGCAGAGGCTACCACACATCTTTTGGGCATTGAACTCGGGGCTGGCAAGATAGTTCATAACTTCCCAATAGCGATCGCTGGCCCAAATATCTTTGAAACGTTCTTCGCAGATATTGCCAATGTGAAACTTTTTATACTTCTCGTTAAAAAGCATGCCGCATGGGGCCACAAGGCCGGACCCGGAAATTTGCAAAAGGAATGGGGCACCATAACAGCGTTGGTAACTCCGTGTTCCTGTGGCCTCGATTTTACTCCACTTCACCGTGCATTGATAGGTCTCGGTGGACATCGCCTCGGCCTCACGGAGGAGACCATAGAGGCTGGAATAGCCGCTGTAATTGACACCAAGGTCCCCGTCCTCATTGTCGCTACAATGCTTGATAACAAGGTAGTCCACCCCAAGATCGCGACCGAGTCGGGCAAGCGGAAGGATTTGGTCTGCGTATTCCGGCATGAGCACCATTTGAAGACCGATGGTGCATGTGAGCTTGTCGCGTCGCTTGACGGCGACCATATCTTTGATGTTTTGCACGATGCGGTCAAACCACTCCTCTTTCACCCCCATGATCTCGGCGTAGCGGCTCTTCTCACCAGCTGAGATGTTGATACGAAGGTAGGTGAGATGCTGGAGAAGTTGCTCGGATTTACTTTTTGTGAGCACAAACCCATTCGTTCCGCAGGCCATGGAAAGTCCCTTTTCATGCCCGTATTTGCAGGTGTGCATGAACACAGGAGAAATGGTGCTCTCTCCATCGGACACGAGGCTAATGCCCTTCACCCCTATCTCCGCGCAGTCATCGATAAAGGCGGTGATGACATCTTTGTTAATCGTGCTGCGGTCATTTTCCTGCAACATCGCGTAGCAGTAGTGGCATCCGTAGTTGCAACTCCGAGTGAGTGCCATATCAATAGTAATGGGAGCTATACGCTTGCCATCAAGCCAATCTCGGACACGTTCGGTATGCCATCCGATCTTTGTGCCATCAAGTATCAGGCGATCCACATGGTCATCAATTGCTGCACTCATAGTTTTTAGTAGGGTTGAGATTCGAGCTTACAGCCTTCTGAGTTGGCTTGCATCTTTCATTTCGAGGCAAAAAACTTCAAGTCGAGGGTCGCAACTGGTGCGTAGGATTTTTTCCAATTCCAATGCGGCTTTTCTTTTTACCCCCACTGAGGCGTCGCCCTCAAACTTGATGGTCACAGCATAGGGCTTATGCGCGTCGATAACGCGAATGCCTTTTTCGTAGCCAATTAAACGAAGAGATTCTGAGTCAAGCGCCGCCTGGCATGCGGCTTCGCGCTGCTCTTCCGAAAGAGCTATCCAATGAGTGGAGGGGCCGACGTCAAAAAAATTAGTTTCACGGATCGAAAAGACCTCCGTTTGATGCAAAACTCCCTCCAAGAGAATTTTCACTTTTACAAAAATAGGGTCTGCGTTTTGCGGAAGGATAATGCCGAGAACGGGTGGTTTTTTTGCGAAGTGTCTCATGCAATGCTCAAGACGCACAATGGCATGCTGGCGAATCTCGAGAAGCGGCAGTCCGATCATCAACTCGGAGAGCATATCCAACGAAGATGTAAGAGGTCGG
>CAIRGS010000007.1 GCA_903878125.1 uncultured Nitrosomonadales bacterium
GCATCCCACGGTCAAACTCCGGGCGCCCGCATCCGCTTCAGGTAGAGCTGACAAACTCTTCTATACGAACACATTCAAGAGTGTGTAATACTTGTTCCAGTTTCGGTGTCAGCGCTCCAACTTTTCTTCGCAATTCGGGTATTAGTTCGTGTTGAATTACAAACCAGCGTTGCATTATTCCACTACGTTGCGTAGTATTCATTTCGGGCGCCGATGTTGTCTTTGAAACCTCCATCTTGCCAGTAATGGCCGCCCTTCTCTACCTATTTTCGCTTCCAATTCTCCGGTTAATTCAGCTCAGGTGGGGAGTTTTGCAAGTGCCTTTTGTGAAAACTGGGACTGTGGGTGTAGATATAGACATTCTTCGCTATGATTCCTGCAATAAGAAACTATATTTTGTACGCACCAATGTGTTGGCTGCCCTTTCGGGCAGCGCATCATTGTTTAATATGGTTATTCAATAGCGACTGAAACGCAGCAGATAATATTTAGAGCGGACTGACAGCCTATTTTAATAGGGCCGGACTCGATTGGTCTTCCACTGGACTATCGTCACCCCGCCATAATCTGAAAGCGTGAGCGTGCCGGCAAAGTCGATTGACAGATTGGTAGAGGCACTTCGATCAACGCTCGATGCGGCCTCGTTGGCCCAATCGGGACGACCTGGGCCGCGAGGAATGGCTATGTGGAGGGGAACGGCCAAGATTTTACTTGCGGGTATGTGAACGACACCGCTGCAAGTACCGTAAACCGCTGCTGTCTATAGTAGTTGACGCTATAGGGCAACTGCTAGAAACCCGTGGGCTGGTGTCGATGTGTTTTAGCGCGCCGAGTGATTGGTTTTATCGCATGGCCAATGGGTAGTGTTGACGTGAACCTGGTTGAGGCAAGATAAACAGCGAGAGGTTTTTCCTGCAGTCTCGATAATGAGGTATATTTTTATGGTTATGGGCGGTAGGAAAATCGTGATTCCGTTTGCTGCGCTGAGTGCCCTGCTTCTCTTTGCGTGTAATGTATTTGCAGACCAGCCAAAACGTTACGTGAATAGTGAAAGAGGATTTAGCTTCATTGTCCCAGCAAATTGGAGCGTTGAGCGATTTGGCATCGAGCCGTCCGTACTAAGAATAGAGAGCCACAACGGTGACTACGTTGCCAACTGTTCCTTCACGGTTGTAACTGCGGATATTTTTCCAAATGCAACACAAGAATGGTTAGATAAAGCTGTTAACTCAGTTGCGCAAACGAGTATTGATCAAAAATTGTCAGTTCAAAAAATGCAGAAAATGGGTAGCAAGATATTTGCCCATTATGCAACCATCCAGACGATTGGTGGCAGAAAAGCGAATGCTCTTTTTTACAGCAGCTCAACTTACTCCTCAAAAATAGGGGCAAATATTTATACGGAGAGTTTCTTCATTAATTATGTGCGCCCCAAAGATCAAGTTGGTGTTACATGCCTTGGCGGAGGTTTATCTTTTTTTAATGCGCACTCAAGTTTCGAACATTACAATTCAGAATTCCAAGAAATTCTTGCTTCAATAAAATTTCCAAGTGAAAAGGAAACAATTCAAGAAGCAGTGAAGCCTGAGCCTCAGCGACAATCAGAAAATGTGGATACGCAGTTTAAACTGAAGGCTGAGGCGGAGCAGAAGGAGCAGAAGGAGCAGAAGGAGCAGAAGGAGCAGAAGGAGCAGAAGGAGCAGAGGGAGCAGGCGGAGCAGGCGGAGCAGGCGATGATTGAAGAACAGAAGATAAAGGTTGAACCCGAGCAAGCAAATGTCGTTGCCAGGTTACGTCCCAACCCCAAGGCTGAATTGGGGAAAACCGAACAGGAGCGAGTCCGTGCCGAACAATCAGCAGCAACAGCCAGGGAGGTGGTCGAATATACGACCAGGATCATCGCCAAGATACGCCGCAATATCTTGATGCCGCGGAATATACCATCCAATGTGATTGCGGAATTCGAAGTGACGTTGATGCCTGATGGCACGGTGTTAAATTCAAAATTGGTTAAGCCGAGTGGAGTCACGGCGTATGACAGGGTGGTGAAACGCGCCATTATTAATGCACAGCCGCTACCAGTGCCAACCGACATGGCGCTATTCAACAAGTTTCGTGAATTGCGTCTAAAATTTAGACCGGTTAAGGAGAAATGATCTTGCCTTTGCAGGCAACTAGACATTATTTATACGCTTCAGCGTATCCCGCCCTTATAAGCATTGAGTTCAGTTGCGTGGTGGTGCGTAAATTGGGAAAGAGGAGCCCGCCAGTGCCGTAAGAGGGTGCAGGTCACGCAGGATTGAAACGGCTGCTTTGAATGCGCATCAACTTGTAACGGTATCACAAGGAAATACTCAGGAACACTCAGGCAACAAAAAACCCGCTATGCCTTTATTCATGCGGGTTAAGTGGGCTATCCAGGAATGCCTGTAACATGTCTACCGTCTTCTGCGCCACCACAGAATGGCACCCGCCAGCATTAACAGCATAGGCATAACAATCAGGAAGCTGCCACTGATGATGGTCAGATGGATTTTGCTCAAGGTAATCGCATCATCTTTCACTGCGCGGGGTTGAGTGGTGATAAGCCTCTCTTCGTTGCCTAGCCAGTTCGTCATGTTGATGCCGAGATCAAGATTGCCGCCATTACCGGAATAGGCGTTGGCAAGAAACGAACCGCTCCCGACTATAACAATGCGTTGTTCACGATCGTTTATGTTGCGTTGCAGGGCTAGCGCGATGGTTACCGGGCCGGGGATGTCACGGGTTTTATTGAAGTGCGGTTTACCTTGCGGTATGTCGCGGCTAACCCAGCCACGTGGCGCGGCCTCTACCAGCGTGGTGTGATGCCACGCAGCATTTTCCTCCCAGTCAATGGCGCGTGCGAAGGGGAAGGCCGTGGTCAGGTTAAAATTTTGCGTGATGGCATGCGGCGGGTAGCCCGCGCCCAGCGCCCAAGTCGCAGGAATATTCATTTCTTCTGCTGCTGGATCAATCACGATGCCGGGCGTGAGGATGATGCCCAATTTTTCAGTCAGACGCTCCAGTCCATGCAACGGTTCGGCGTCTACCAGCCACAGCAGGTTGCCGCCGTTGTCGATATAGCGCAGTAGCTTATCAATTTCGCCCTGCAACAGGTCGACTTGCGGCTGCGTAATGATCAACATGCTGGCATTATCCGGCACGCCTTGAGCCAGTGCTAAATTCAGGCTGTTGAGGCGAAAGCCATTTTGTTTCAGCCGTTTTCCGAATTCACCGAGATCGTGGTTTGCGATGCCTTCCGGATTGCGTTCACCATGCCCATCAAGATACATGAGTAGCTGATTTTTTGTGTGAGCCATGCGTAACAACACGCTGGTAAGCGCTTGTTCGTTCAGCATGGTGAGATGTTCGCGCTTGCCGCCATATTCAACCAGCATCTCGCCATTGGCATGAATATTGACCTTGCGCGCTTCCTCCGGTTGCTTCACCGGGTCGATGAAGGTGAGCGAAATGTCAGGTTTATAGCGCTGATAGAGGGCGACAAAATCACGGGTTAGCCGATGCATATCGCCCAAGTTGGCATCCTGCCCGGCTATATACATTGTTAGCTTAATTTCGCCATGCAGTTGGTTCAGTACATTTACACTGCTATCGGCCAAGCTGTTGCTGGCGTTTTGGGTCATATCCCATTGCGCGGGGCGGAGTGCGACGAGTTGATACAAAGCGACTATAGCTGCGAGCAGCAGTGCGGTGAAGGCTATGTTTTTAATGAGCAGATTGGGTTGTGGGAAATTCATGCTGGACGGCGATTAGCTATAAATGCGGTTGTTGTGCAGCCGCCGTATCGTCAGCAACAGAAAGGCGATACAAAACAGCAGGAAAAACATCAGGTCTGTACTATTCAGCAGGCCAATATTGAAGCTTTGAAAATGGCTGGTGGGGGCGAGCGCGCGCCAAGAGTTGTTACTATCCACTGCGCTGATTTCCACCAGCCACAGGCCGAAAAATATGGCCAAAGCACCGATGGCGGCTACCACTGGTTGCGCGGTGAGAGAGGAAATATACAGTCCCAATGCGACGTAGCTGGCGGCAAGCAGTATAAGTCCCAGCGCATTGGTGAGAAGTAGGCCTGTATCCAGTTGTGTGCCTGCGGCCAGCGCTAGCACCATCAACATGCAGCTTGCGATGATGAGCAGCAGGAATAGCATTAGACCGATGAACTTCCCTATCACAATGTGAATATCAGAAACTGGGGCGCTCATTAATAGTGTCAGGGTTTGGTTGCGCCGTTCCTCGGCGATCAAGCGCATGGTAAATATGGGTGTCAGCATCATCAAAATCAGCGCGATGGTACCAAATAAGGGAGCCGCCACGGCTAATGTGGCACCGGGCGCGTTGGCAAGCTGTGCCAGTTGCGACTGTACTTGTAAAAAGGCATCAAGGCGTGCCAGAAAAAACCAGGCGAAGATAAATTGCAGAGCGCCCAAAATCAGCCAGGTCGAAGGGATGACGAACAGGCTGCGGAATTCCTTGTGCGCAATGGTTAAAATCATGATTTTTCGTCTTGAGTGATTTGCATAAATACATCTTCCAGCCGCGTTTGCAGGGGAACGAGTTGCTCTGCTTGCCAGCCATGCTGCGCGGCGAGCGCGAGCAGAGCAGCGCTTGGATTTGTGTTAACGGTATGTAGAATGCGGAACTGTGTGGCAGAAAGCGGGTCTACTTGCTGTACTTCGGCGATGGCTTGCAAGACGGAAAGTGCAGGCGGCGCCAACAGAGTGATGATGAAGCCTGGTTGACTGCCGTATTGCTGCATTTTTGCACTGCTGTCGCCGTAAATCAGGCGACCATGATGCAGAATTTCGACGCGGTCGCATATGCTTTCCACTTCGCCCAGCAGATGGGTAGAAAGGATAACGCTGTGCGTATTCCCCAGTTCGCGGATCAATTCGCGTATGTCGCGGATCTGGGAGGGGTCGAGGCCAACGGTGGGTTCGTCGAGAATGATGACTTCTGGTTGATGGATGATTGCTTGCGCAATGCCGACCCGTTGCTGATAGCCCTTGGATAGTGTCCCGATGATTTTTTTTCCACTGTCCTGTAAGCCGCAACGGCGCTTGGTTTCGGTCAAAGCATCCGTAATATGGGCGCGGGGTACACGATGCAGCTTGGCGGCGAATATGAGGAAATCATTTACGCTCATTTCCCGGTATAAGGGCGGCGTTTCTGGCAGGAATCCGATTTTCGCCTTGGCATTTTGGGGCTGGCGTGTCAGGTCGAAGCCGCATATTTCAATTTGCCCCGAATGCGGCAGCAGTGCGCCGGTGAGCATTTGTAGCGTAGTACTTTTGCCGGCTCCGTTGTGCCCAAGCAGGCCAAGCACCTCGCCATGCCGAAGCTCTAACGATACGCCATGGATGACCTCGCGTTGACCGAAGCGGCGAATCAGGTTGCGTGCGGATAGGGTGATGGGTGCAGTAACTGACATTAGTGCTGATGCAGATTGTATGGAAAGGTGAATATAACCTAATATGTCGTTGTACATCATAATGAAATTATTCAATCATGTCGGGCAACAAAATTAGGGATGTTTCCAGAAAATTTACAGTTTTCTTATATAAAACACGGCTATAAAACGCGGAAAGACTTCGCGGCGGTGCATTTGGACGCTCTTCAAATCTGAGTTACCCTTAACTTTGACACAATTCAAAGTGACGATGGCTCAATTACAGGGCATATACAATTCCATAATTTTTTATTTTTTAAAATACCTACCTATTAAATATGATGAATTTAAAACGTAGCACAGTTATTTTTGCATTGTTGTTGGTTTCTTGTGCGCATGCGTCGCAACAGGAGGCGGGGCAAGCAGAGAAACCGGGATTTGAAACTGAAAAGCAAGCGGTACTGCCCAAGCAGGAATTGACTGAGCAGGTGCTCTTTGAGTATCTGCTGGGTGAAATGGCTCTGCAACGTGGCCAGCCTGAGCTGGCTGCGCAGCTTTATCTAAAGCTGGCCCATTCCACGCGTGATCCACGCCTGGCACGCTATGCGGCACATTTGACTTTTGAGACGCGCCAAATGGACAAGGCGATGGCAGCATTCAATCTGTGGCTGGAAATTGAGCCAGATTCGCTGCTGGCGAAACAGGCTTTGGCCTCCCTGCTGATAAGTGGCGGCAAGCTTGAAGAGGCACGCCCGCATCTCGTGAGTCTGTTAGCGGCAGGGACGGAGAATGTCGGGAATATTTTTATGCGGATTTCCCCAATGATCGCAAGTTATCCCGATAAAAGTGCCGCATTCAATTTACTTCAGGCATTGACGCAACCTTATCCGCGCGTGGCAGAGGCGCGTTGGGCGCTGGCACAAGCAGCAGAAGCCGCAGGTAAACACGAGTTAGCCCTGGATGAAGCCGTGCAGGCATATACCTTGCGCCCGGAATGGGATAGTGCCGTGCTACTCAACGCCAAATTGCTGCAGGGTACGGCGCCACAGCAGGCATTGACAGTGCTGAAAAAATATCTTGAATCTTATCCTGACACCAAAGAGGTGCGCCTGTTTTATGCACGCGCGCTGATGGAACAGAAGCAGAATCGAGAGGCGCGCGCAGAGTTTCAGCAGTTGCTTAACGCATACCCAGATAACGCCGATCTGGCGTTCGCGGTGGGATTGTTGTCGTTAGACATAGGAGAGCTGGATCGTGGAGAGAAAGAGTTGCAGCAGGCTCTCACTAATAGAAAAAAAGATGAAGACGTAGTGTATTACTACCTTGGCCAGTTGAGTGAAGCGAAGAAGCATGATGAAGAGGCAATGCAGAGCTACAGCAAAGTAAAGGATGGGGAGTATAACTTTTCCTCGCGTATACGCATGGCTTACCTGACCAACAAATTGGGCAAGCTGGATGAGGCGCGAAAGCTCTTGCACAAGACCGTTACGAAGAACAATAAGCAGCGCATACAACTGGCCATGGTTGAGGCACAGATTCTGCGCGATGCGCAGCAATTTGAAGCTGCCTATCAGGTGCTAATGCTAGTGCTGGAAAAGTTACCCAACCAACCAGAGATAATGTATGAGGCAGCGATGCTGGCGGACAAGGCCGGGAAACATGATGTATTTGAGCAGATGATGCGAAAATTAATTGCGAGCGAGCCTGGAAACGCACAAGCGCATAACGCGCTGGGCTATGGTTTGCTGGAGCGCAACGAACGTGTACCAGAGGCGATGAAGCTGGTGGAGAAGGCATACCAACTTGCCCCGGATGACGCTGGCATCATTGACAGCATGGGTTTTGGATATTATCGCTTGGGCAATTTGCCCAAGAGTGTGGAGTTCCTGCGCCGCGCCTATGCCGCCAATCCAGACCCGGAAATTGCTGCGCATCTCGGCGAGGTGCTGTGGGCGCAGGGTGAAAAGGAGCAGGCAAAAAAAATGTGGGGCGATGCACTAAAGGCTAATCCGGGTAGTGCAGTGCTACAGGTTGTCATCAAGAAATTTAATCCTTGAGACATCGATCTTGATACATCGACTATTCCTGCTGTGTCTCTTGTTGCTGGCTGGTTGCGCAAGCGCGCCGCCAGCACCCCAGTCCGTTACGCGACCCATGCAGTCGGAACGTGTGCCTTTTGTATTGACTGGGCGGATCGCCGTAAAACATAACGGAAATCGATCTTTATCCGGAGTACGCTGGGCGCATTATGCTGGGGCAGATGAATTCCTGCTGCTTGCACCATTTGGGCAGACTGTGGCTCGCATTCGTAGCGATATGAGGGGGGCAGTGCTGGATATGCCGTTAAAGCACTACGTAGCACAAGACGCCGCCGAATTAACTCAGCAAGTGCTGGGCTGGCGTTTGCCGCTGTCCGGCTTGCGTTATTGGGTGTTGGCGTTGCCAGCGCCCCAGAGTACATTTGACATTGAGCATGATGCCAACGGACAGGTGATACTGCTAAGTCAAGATGGTTGGGTGATACGTTATACGCGCTATGCAGTGCAAACACCGGACAGTTTACCGTTACGTCTTGCCATGCAACGCGATGGACTGGAAATCCAATTGCTGATTGATGAATGGGAAATATAACAAACACTCTAAGCTTTCCGGCACCCGCCAAGCTTAATCTTTTTTTGCATGTGGTAGGGCGCCGGAAGGACGGCTATCATCTGCTGCAAACCCTGTTTCGTTTCATTGATTTTAGTGACATGTTGCATTTCACGCTATGCAGGAATGGTGAGGTGCGCCGCATCAGTGCGCTTGATGGTGTGCCTCAGGAGCAGGACTTGTGCGTACGCGCTGCACGTCTGCTGCAAAAAGAATGTGGTTGCAGGTTGGGTGTGGACATCACGCTGGAGAAACGTATTCCTATGGGCGGTGGTTTGGGTGGCGGTAGTTCGGATGCAGCCACTACGCTCATTGCGCTGAATAAGCTATGGGGCTTGGGGTTGTCGCGCGAACGGTTGATGGAGATAGGCCTGTCTCTGGGTGCGGACGTACCGGTATTTGTGTTCGGTGAAAACGCTTATGCAGAAGGCATAGGCGAGCAATTGCAGGCCTGCGAGGTGCCGGATGCTTGGTATGTGGTGTTGTTCCCGCCAGTGCAAGTCGCTACGGCAAAGGTATTTGCACACTTGGATATTGCTAACTTGGAATTGACACAGGAAGCGATTTCCCTCAGAATTCGCGGCCTTCCGCTACGGCTACCACACAACGATCTACAGTCGGTGGTATGCAGCTTATACCCGGAAGTGGCGCGTCATCTTGCTTGGCTTGAGCAATTTGTGCAAGCCCGGATGAGTGGTTCTGGTGCCTGTGTGTTTGCCGAGTTTGTTATCGAGGCAGAGGCGCAAGCAGTCATGGAACAGTTGCCGTCAGACATGCGCGGCGTTGTAGCGCGCGGTTTGCCGCAGCATCCACTTCGGGATTTTACCGTAAAGTGAAATGCAAGATTATTGGGGAGTCGCCAAGTGGTAAGGCACCGGATTTTGATTCCGGCATTCGTAGGTTCGATCCCTACCTCCCCAGCCAGTTTGAAGGATGTTGTTAGTTGGGGCGCTTGCGCCCGTTTTTATTTAAGGGGAGCATGGTGTCCGACGACAGCTTGATGGTGTTCACCGGCAATGCCAATCCTAAGCTTGCGCAAGATGTAGCGCAGCACCTTAATATTCAGCTTGGGCGAGCTACCGTTGGCCGTTTTTCAGACGGCGAGGTGATGATAGAAATCCTCGATAATGTGCGTGGCAAAGACGTGTTCGTTTTGCAATCAACATGCGCCCCAACCAACGATAGTCTGATGGAAGTGCTGGTAATGGTGGATGCGCTTAAACGTGCTTCCGCCGGACGTATCATTGCCGCGCTACCCTATTTTGGCTATGCCCGGCAGGATCGACGACCGCGTTCCGCACGCGTGGCGATTACTGCCAAGGTGGTGGCGAACATGCTTACAGGTGTTGGCGTGGATCGCGTTCTAACCATGGATTTGCATTCGGATCAGATACAAGGTTTTTTCGATATTCCTGTGGACAATATATACGCCAGCCCGATTTTGTTGGCAGATGTGCGGAAGCATAATTACCAAAATTTGGTGGTGGTTTCGCCGGACGTGGGCGGAGTAGTGCGTGCGCGTGCGTTGGCCAAGCGTCTGGAAGCCGATCTCACCATCATCGACAAGCGTCGCCCCAAACCCAACGTGGCCAAGGTGATGAACATCATTGGTGAAGTGGCAGACCGAACCTGTTTGATCATGGATGACCTGGTAGATACCGGTAATACCTTATGCGAAGCCGCTGATGCACTGAAAGCCAAGGGCGCGGAGAAGGTGGTGGCGTATTGCACACACCCGGTGCTGTCAGGTTCGGCGATTAAGCGCATAGAAAATTCCGCAATAGATGAACTGGTCGTGACCGACACCATTCCGCTGAGCATTGAGGCTATGGCTTGCAAGCGTATCCGCCAGTTGAGCGTGGCCGAACTGTTGGCCGAAACAATTCGTCGCATTCATGCGGAAGAGTCCGTCAGCTCATTATTTATGGAATAGTTTTTGTGGTAGTCATGTTGACTGCTACGTAACCTGGAATTGCCTGGTCGCGGGTGATTTCGAATTTGAAGTGGAGAAATAAAATGAAAATCGAACTAAGCGCAATATCCCGCAAGGCGCAAGGAACGGGTGCGAGCCGCCGTCTGCGCAAGACTGGCCGAGTGCCTGGTATCGTGTATGGTGGCGTTGAGCCTACGCTGGTTGACCTTGATCACAACAATCTGTATCACAGCCTGCGTAAGGAAGCGTTTCATGCTTCTATCCTGACCCTGGATTTGGATGGCAAAAAAGAGCAAGTGCTGTTGCGAGATTTCCAGATGCACCCATTCCGTCAGCAAGTACAACATATCGATTTTCAGCGCGTGGAATCAAATAAGAAGATCCATATGAAAGTGCCATTGCACTTTGTAAATGCCGATATCGCCCCTGGGGTGAAGTTGAACGGAGGTATCATCTCTCACGTGATGAATGATCTGAATATCGCTTGTTTGCCGGCTGACTTGCCCGAATTTATCGAGGTCGATCTGTCCACTCTGGCACTGAATCATTCCATCCATGTGTCTGACCTCAAGCTACCCAAAGGCGTAGAATCGGCAGGTATCCATATTGGAAATGCCGTAGTGGCCACCGTCCAAGTGCCACGTGGTGCGGTTGAAGCAGAAGCATTGGCAGCGGCTACAGCAGGAGCTGCTGCTCCTGCTGACGCGAAGGCTGCGGCGAAACCTGCGGCTAAATCCAAGTAGCATAAGCAGTACAATTAAAAACCCGCCATGCACTTTCTGAGTGTGTGGCGGGTTTTTAACATGTCGTGAACGGTTTTTCACATGGTGTGAACTAAAAATGAGTGAAATCAAGTTAATTGTCGGGCTGGGTAACCCCGGTCGAGAATATGATTTCACCCGGCACAACGCTGGATTCTGGTGGGTGGACACGCTCGCGCGCATGCGCCAATTAACGTTCAAGGCTGAAAGCAAATTCCATGGTTTGGTCGCGCGCGGCCAGGTGGATGGCCGTGAATTATTCCTGCTCAAGCCGCAAACCTTTATGAATATCAGTGGCCGTGCAGTAGGAGCGCTGACACAGTTTCACAAAATCGAACCGCGACACATCCTGGTAGTGCATGATGAACTCGATTTGCCGCCGGGTAGCGTCAAGCTTAAACTCGGCGGCGGCCACGGCGGACACAACGGCTTGAAGGACATCTTCGCGCATCTTGGCACGCGCGATTTTTGGCGGCTGCGGATCGGCATTGGTCATCCTGGTGAACGCTCGGACGTAGTTAACTATGTGCTGAACGCCCCGCGTCGTGAGGAAGCGGAGTTAATCGAACACGCCATGCAACGTTCGCTTGATGTCGTTCCCCTGATAGTTGAGGGCAAGCTGGAAGCGGCAATGCTGAAGTTGCACAGTAATTAATTTAAGGAATATTCATGAGTCTGAAATGCGGAATCGTCGGTCTGCCCAATGTAGGCAAGTCCACCTTATTCAATGCACTCACCAAGGCGGGTATAGCGGCGGAGAACTATCCGTTCTGTACGATTGAGCCTAACGTCGGCATTGTGGAAGTTCCGGATGCGCGGATGCAGGCGTTGGCCGAAATCGTCAAGCCGCAGAAAATGCAATATGCCATCACCGAGTTCGTGGACATCGCCGGGCTGGTGGCTGGGGCATCCAAGGGCGAAGGCTTGGGCAACCAATTCCTCGCCAACATTCGTGAGACCGATGGTATTTTGAATGTGGTGCGCTGCTTCGAGGACGACAACGTCATTCACGTGGCGGGCAAGGTCGATCCGATTTCCGACGTTGAAACGATCGTAACGGAACTGGCGCTGGCGGATATGACAACGGTGGAAAAAGCCCAGTTGCGCAACTCCAAGGCTGCTCGCTCCGGCGACAAAGAAGCGGCTAAATTTGGCGAATTGCTGGATCAGGTTGCTGCCCATTTAAACCAAGGCAAACCTGCGCGCATGATGAAGCTGGATGCGGCCCAGATCGCCTCGCTTAAGCCGCTGTGCCTGCTCACAATTAAGCCTGCCATGTACGTGGCCAACGTGGCTGAAGATGGTTTCAAAAATAATCCGTTATTGACCAGGCTGGAAGAGTTTGCCGCTCGTGAAGGTGCTCCGGTAGTGGCGATTTGTGCAGCGCTGGAGTCAGAAATTTCAGAGCTTTCGGACGAAGATAAAATAGAATTCCTGGCCGACGTCGGTTTGACAGAGCCAGGCCTAAACCGATTGATTCGCGTGGCATACAAGCTATTGGGTTTGCAAACCTACTTTACCGCCGGAGTGAAAGAGGTGCGCGCCTGGACGATTCATACAGGCGATACCGCACCGCAGGCGGCGGGCGTGATTCATAATGATTTCGAGCATGGCTTTATTCGCGCCGAAGTTATCAGTTATGAGGATTTCGTTGCCTGCAAGGGCGAGGCGGGCGCAAAAGAGAAGGGAAAGATGCGGTTGGAAGGCAAGGATTATTTGGTACAAGATGGCGATGTGATGCACTTCCGCTTCAACGTCTAACCACCTTTTTATGTTTTCGTGATATGGCACGAAGCAACACAACAACCAAAAAACCCCGGTAATGCGGGGTTTATTCTTATCATTTCTCTTCGCGTTTTAGCTCCTCACAAACCACTCTAACTCTAGGTCAAGTCAAATCGGCGCACACATGACCACACCCTCATTGATCCAGCCACGCATGACGACATCCTGGATGGCTGCCTCACTACTGGACAAGCGGTGATTGCTGTCGACACCGCGGGCAAACCCATTGTTATAGGCCCGATAGATCGGTGCTGTATCAGTCGGACAGGTACCATTGCTCGGCGGTGTCGAGATAAAATCCAGGCTTTCGAAATTCCAGCGCTTCTGCGTGGCTGGTGTGGTGGCCTGAAGCTGCTTAAGGCCATCACATTCAGGGC
>CAIRGS010000008.1 GCA_903878125.1 uncultured Nitrosomonadales bacterium
GTATTCACCGCCACGTTCCAAGACACACCACTCCTGAATTTAGACCAATTTACTGCGTATTCCTTATTAAAATCATTCAGCACTGGTTGAATCGGATTGATGCCCTCATCCATCGCACGGCGATAGGCCGCAATCATGGCCTCCGGCTCCCCTTCCTCAACCACGGTGTTTTCTAACAGGCGTTTAGCATACAACGCACGTGTGCCCGGATGCTGGTTAATATCACGGTACATGAACGGCTGCGTAACCAGCGGCTCATCCTGCTCGTTATGACCCAGCTTACGGAAACACACCATATCAATTACTACGTCCCTTTTGAAGGTCATACGGTAATCCAGTGCGATTTCGGTAATTAACAATACCGCTTCTGGATCATCCCCATTCACATGAAAAATCGGTGCTTCTATCATCTTCGCCACATCGGTACAGTGCAAAGATGATCGGGCATCACGTTTGTCCGAAGTAGTAAATCCGATCTGGTTGTTAATAATGATATGCACTGTGCCGCCCGTGTGATAGCCACGCGTTTGGGACAAGCTGAACGTTTCCATGATCACGCCTTGTCCAGCGAAAGCCGCATCGCCGTGCAGCAATACCGGCAGTACCTCGCGCCCTTCCTTGTCGCCGCGACGATGCTGGCGCGCGCGTACTGAGCCTTCTATTACCGGATTAACGATTTCAAGGTGTGATGGATTAAACGCTAAAGCCAAGTGCATCGCTCCGCCCGAAGTAGGAATGTCCGAGGAAAATCCTTGGTGATATTTGACATCGCCGGAAGTCAGCTGTTCACTGTGCTTACCTTCAAATTCTGCAAATAAATCACGCGGCAGCTTGCCTAGCGTGTTCACCACTACATTCAAGCGCCCTCGATGCGCCATTCCGATAACCGTCTCACGGACGCCCTGCGTGCCTGCACGTTGCAATAAATGTTCGAGCATCGGAATAAGCGATTCACTGCCCTCCAGCGAAAAACGTTTCTGGCCGACATATTTGGTATGCAGATAGCGCTCCAATGTTTCGGCTGCAGTCAGCCGCTCCAGGATACGGTGCTGCATGTCAGCAGTGTAACTTGGCTGCCCGCGCACGCTCTCCAATCGATTTTGGATCCAGCGCTTCTGCACAACATCATTGATATACATATATTCTGCCCCTATGCTGCCACAATAGGTCTGGCGAACCAGCTGCAGAATTTCACGCAACATCATGCGTGGCGGCCCCACCAGAGAGCCTGTATCGAATGTTATATCCATGTCCGCCTCAGTAAGGTCGTGAAAGGATGGATCCAATTCGGGCACTTCAGGCTTGACATGTCGGTTAAGCGGATCGAGGCTGGCGCGGCGCACGCCGAGGAAACGATGGGCATTGATAAGTTGCAGCACAGCCACCTGCTTGCGCGCCATATCGGCATCTTGAATTGCGCCTTGCGCACCAGCTAATGGCAAGGCAGCAAAAGCACGCACTACCGGGCTATGCGCCAAGTCTTTCAGCGCCACGCTCGGCATATTTTGCAGGGCATCGAAGTAGACCCGCCACTCATCCGAAACCAAATCGGGGTTGCTCAAATACGCCTCATACAGATCTTCAATGTAAGGCGCATTGGCACCAAACAACATAGAGTTGCTTAGCATGGTTTGCATTACCGACGTCATAATTTACGCTATCAAGTTTAATGTTGACGATGGCATTGCAAACGCCACCGAGGGTATCAGTATATTCGCTGCGCATTTGATAACGTTCTTATTATTGCAGA
Organism: uncultured Nitrosomonadales bacterium; assembly: GCA_903878125.1. Taxonomy (GTDB): domain Bacteria; phylum Pseudomonadota; class Gammaproteobacteria; order Burkholderiales; family Gallionellaceae; genus Nitrotoga. The sequence goes on from CAIRGS010000008.1 coordinate 1,751, forward strand.
ATGAGCCTTTCACTTTGTCCCAGTCTGTCGGTCGAAATTTAAATGATCTTTCTTGTTATCTGTTGTTAGCTCATGCTCATATAACAATCTTTTAACCAATTCTTCAACGTGTATTCGTATCTCTTTTTTAGCTGCGTCACTTAATAAACTAAGTAGGCGTGTGATAATTTTCACGTCAATATTTTCATCGATTAATTCGGTTTGTTTGGTGCTTATCTTGAAATCTCTACAATTTTCTGCAATTCCGACAACCATGTCACCATCGCCAGTATCTATCCATATTGCAGAACATCCTATCCCACGCTGGGCATCCAACATCCCCCGTTTTGATATTCCTCTAGCCTCCCAATTATTAACAGTCTGAGGAGATATGTTAAGCGTCAACGCCAGTTTAGACTGACCAGTTATACCCTTAAGTTTTTTTGCGGCCTCATATAACCGTTCCATTTGTTTATTCATGTAACGTATTGCGCATATGGTATTACCCATCTGTTTATGTGGCCATGTCTTTGCGCATCATTGCTTTATCAAACTTCCGCACATGACTGTCAAATATATTCAATTACGATATGACGCCAAAACGAATGAACAACCTCCAGCCTCTATGTTCCATGTGTGAGTTATTACGATCCAGCTTTAGCGCTTGGCAAGTGGTACAAAATCCCGCTGCGTAGCACCCTGATACAACTGACGTGGACGACCAATCTTACGTTCGCTGTCGGCAATCATTTCATTCCACTGCGACACCCAACCTATGGTGCGTGCCACGGCGAAGATCACTGTGAACATATTGCTCGGGATACCCAATGCGCGCAGTACGATTCCGGAATAAAAATCCACGTTGGGATAAAGTTTGCGCTCTATGAAGTATTCGTCCCGCAGCGCAATCTGCTCCAGTTCTAGCGCCATTAAAAATAGCGGATCCTTCTCCAGTTTCAGCTCTTTAAGCACTTCATAACAAGTAGCGCGCATCACTTTTGCGCGCGGGTCCATGTTTTTATATACCCGGTGGCCAAAGCCCATTAGACGGTATTTCTTGTCCTTTACACCCTTCATAAAATCCGCCACGCGCGACACATCACCTATCTCTTCCAGCATCTTCAGCACTGCCTCATTCGCACCGCCGTGCGCTGGCCCCCACAGTGCAGCAATGCCGGAGGACACGCACGCAAATGGATTCGCACCACTGGAACCGGCCAGCCGAACAGTCGAAGTCGAGGCGTTCTGTTCGTGATCAGCGTGCAGTATAAAAATACGCTCCAGTGCACGCACCAGTTTCTGGTTCGGCACATAGTCTTCTGCCGGAGTAGCAAACATCATGTACAAGAAATTTTCCACGTAGGTAAATTCATTCTTTGGAAACATAAACGGAAAGCCGGTGTAGTACTTGTAAGTCATAGCGGCGATAGTCGGCACCTTGGCCAGCAGGCGTAACGCCGAAATTTCGCGATGCTCCTGGTTATTGATATCGAGTGAATCATGATAAAAAGCCGAAAGTGCACCCACCACCCCAACCATTACCGCCATCGGGTGCGCGTCGCGGCGGAAACCGTTAAAAAAACGAGCAAGCTGATCATGCACCATGGTGTGCTGCATAACCTTTCCCTTGAACTCGCTTTTCTGTGCTGCATTCGGTAACTCACCGTGCAGCAGCAAGTAGCAGACCTCTAGGAAATCCGACTTTTCCGCCAGTTGTTCGATGGGATAACCACGGTAATACAGTAACCCGGCATCACCATCAATAAAAGTGATGCTGGAAGAGCAACTGGCGGTGGAAACGAAAGCCGGATCGTAAGTAAACATGCCGAGCTTACCCAATCCACGGATGTCGATCACATCAGGACCCAGAGTGCCGGACAGTATCGGCAACTCGATACTACGGCCATCATCCAGCATCAGTGTTGCAACGCGTTTTTCTGTCATTACGCCTCCTATTTTTACATCTTTATGTCGCAGCAGATCATGCTACTAAAGCTCAAACTGCCTGAAGCAATTCTAGCACTACACACCGTTCACTTTGCAGCGGCGAAGGCCGCGTGTTAGCAATCATATCCCAGAGTGTCGGGTCGGGCATATCCAGCAACAAATCAAAAGCAGCCTGCTGCGCCTCATCCAAATTTGCATAATGCTGCTCGATGAATCGACCCAGCACGATGTCAAGTTCCAACAGACCACGTCGACAGCGCCAGCGCATGCGTTCCAGTTCTTTCATACCGTACGCTTCACCATCAAAGCTTTGATTTTTCCTATGGCAGCTGTGGGATTCAAACCTTTGGGGCAAACATCCGCACAATTCATAATAGTGTGACATCGAAACAGCCGGTATGGATCTTCCAGATTATCCAGCCGCTCGCTCGTTGCCTGATCGCGGCTATCGACGATAAAACGATAGGCTTGCAACAATCCGGCAGGGCCTACGAACTTGTCCGGGTTCCACCAAAATGACGGGCAAGCAGTTGTGCAACAGGCGCACAAGATGCATTCATACAAACCATCCAACTCGGCGCGCTGCGCCGGCGACTGTAAGCGCTCGGTTTCCGGAGGTGGGTCGTTATTCACCAAATACGGTTTGATCGAATGGTATTGCTTGAAAAACTGTGTCATATCCACGATCAGGTCGCGAATCACTGGCAAACCGGGCAACGGGCGCAATTCAATTGGTTGCTTCAAACTGGATAGCTGCGTAATGCAAGCCAAGCCATTGCGCCCATTAATATTCATGGCATCCGAGCCACACACTCCTTCGCGACAAGATTTACGCAAGCTCAGGCTGTCGTCCTGCTCCCTGATAAGAAGCAGCGCATCCAGCAACATCATATCGCCGGCTTCTATATCCAGCTCATAATTACGCATGTAAGGCTGCTCGTCGGTTTCGGGGTTATACCGGTAAATTTTGAATTTCATGGTCTACTTTCTCCGCTAATCGCCTCGAGCCAACTCCCTGCATCGTCCGTGCATCTTGATTAGCCACCTATATCAAGATGCATTGAAAATTCACCGCCTATTTTTGAACTCGACCATAGGCCGCCAACGCGCTTTATTTTTTTGAGTTATTTTGAGTACTTCAGTCACTGGCCGCACTGGAAACAGTCATCATACACATGACTACCGAAGCTCACTTTTCACGCAAAGGTGGAAACCATAGCGGCTTACGCCTCTTCGATGAGGAGGGTCGAACTGCATTGCTGCAGCTAGTCCGACAGGGTTGCCAACCTATAATTTATTACGTTAAGGCCAGCACTTTCATAATCGTAACCATCTCCTGATACCTGTTTTTCCAACTGACACACCGAGAGGTAGTAGTGCCAATTTCATTAGCAGAAAAAGCTCCACGAAATTCATTATCACTAGGATAAATGGATTGCATAGCCTCCAATGCAGCTGCCGCAGTGCGGATATCACCACTGGAAATTTTTTGTGCTACTAAATAATACATACTCACTTGTTGATTCGTCGGCTGGCTGCCAATTACGACGTAACGAAACGAAATCGCAATACAATTACGTAGTACGCGTTCAAAGTCACTAGCCGATAGCATTCGATGAGCTGCCATAAGCAATGAAAATGGCTGGCTCAATCTGAGCAAGTGCAAGTCCCGTATATACTCCTTGAGATCAACAGGCCATTGTGATGACTCCACTTGGGTAAGTGCTAGATAGGTATGTATATCTTCCTCCATGCCCTGTAGCAATTCGAACACTTTCTCACGGCTTGTAACACAGGAGCGTATGGTTCTAAAAAGTTCGGGCTGCGTGATAAAGGAATGGCGAGTAACCCAGTACATCAGCAAAAAATCGGGGAAATTCTCGCCACCCAAGCGGACTTCCATTGCGTCCCATCGATCTTCCAATACTTTCATTTCGTGCAGATGATCCTTATCTGCATACAACACAGAGAAAAGATGGTTTTTCAGCAAGTCCGTTGAGGATAAGCGTACGCCGCGCGCATTTAGCGTTTCAAATACTTTAAAGACATTGAGTTCATCAGTAACACTGATAACAGTAAACAATAACCTGTCACTGATAGCTTCAACAAGGCTTGCCAACATTACACCCTCATCACCGCCAGCAGTTTTTGTATATTCACTTATTTTCATCACAAACCATTCGAATGCTTTGCACAGCCTGAGCTCAGATTCATTACAACCAGCCTGAGGTAAATGATTCAGCGGTATCAGGTAATTTTGAAAGTACACATCGTTATTACGATTGAGTGTGAGCTTGGGTCGCGGCACTAGCGTTACAGGATCAAGATAAGCAATGTAGCTTTGACGAATTTGATCCAGTCGTTGCTGATTATTTTCCGGATTTTTTTTCTCTGCGATCAATCGCGTCAAATTCTTGAGCACCGCCAAAATAATCAGCATGAGGGTGGTCAAGCGCTGCTGCCCTTCAATCACATCGAATGTCTTGTTATCACTCGATTGCAATACTAGGTAGCCCATATAGTGGGCTGCCTTGCCATCGGCCTGAACAAACCCCATAACATCGACCCACAAATCTTCCCATTCATTCTCCGACCAGCAATAGTCTGGCTGAAAATGAGGTATACGGTAACTCAAGCCATTACTGATCAACTTGCGATAAGTATTATTTTCCGTTTTAAAATTGGTTGCAGACACGCTTCTATCTCCTAATTAGTACACCCGCGCCTTAAGCGGAAATGTTTCCACAGTCAACGGCTTCAGCCTAACCGGCTTGTAATCCAATTTTTGCCCTTCGCTAAAATACAGTGAATGCTTCAACCAGAGGTCGTCATCACGCTCCGGAAAGTCATCGCGTGTGTGACCGCCACGGCTTTCTTGCCTCGCTGAAGCGGAAACCATGGTGGCTTGCGCTACTTCGATTAGATTATCGAGTTCCAATGCCTCCACGCATGCAGTATTAAACACCTTACTCTGATCATGAACCATGGTATTTTTAACGCGCTCGGCCACTATTCGAATCTTTTCCACGCCTTGAGTCAATAGGTCAGGGAACCGGAATACACCGCAATGATTTTGCATCACGCGTCGCATATCCGCCCCCACTGCAGCCACACTCTCACCATTTTTTTGTGATTTCAGCCTTGCAAGGCGCGCCAACGGACGTTCAGCAGCATCATGCGGCAATGGTTTTGGATGTGGGTTACGTTGCAAGTCCTCGATAATCTGCCGCGCTACCTCACGCCCAAACACCAGCAAATCAAGCAATGAATTGCAGCCGAGCCGGTTAGCACCATGCACCGACACGCAAGCGCATTCACCTACCGCATAAAACCCCTGCACCACTTCCTCCGGCCCTGTTTTGTAAGGGGCGACCACTTGACCATGATAATTAGTAGGAATCCCACCCATCATGTAATGCGCAGTAGGCACTACTGGAATGGGATCCAAGGCCGGGTCAACATGCGCGAACTTTAGCGAAATCTCGCGAATACCAGGCAGGCGCTGGCGGATAACAGCATCGCCGATGTGGTCAACCTTCAATAAAACATGATCGCCATGTTTACCGCAACCGCGTCCTTCCTTGATCTCAGTGGCGATGGCACGCGACACAACGTCGCGGCTGGCGAGGTCATGGGCGTTTGGCGCATAGCGCAACATAAAGCGCTCACCATCCTTATTGATAAGATAGCCGCCTTCACCGCGTACACCTTCTGAAATCAGCACGCCCGCTCCGTAGACACCAGTAGGATGAAACTGGAAGAATTCCATGTCCTCCAACGGAATGCCGGCACGAGCTGCCATACCCAGGCCATCGCCGGTATTAATATAAGCATTGGTGCTAGCCTGAAAAATGCGCGCTGCGCCCCCTGTAGCAAACAACGTGGCGCGCGCCTGGAAAATCATCACTTCACTGGTTTCAATTTCCATCGCCACCACGCCAAGAACATCACCATCTTCATCGCGAATCAAATCCAGAGCCATCCACTCCACGAAAAAAATGGTGTTGGTCTGAATGTTTTTTTGATACAACGTATGCAACAAGGCATGGCCAGTGCGATCCGCAGCAGCGCAAGCGCGTTGAACCGGGGTCTTGCCATAGTTTTGCATATGGCCGCCAAATGAGCGCTGATATATCTTTCCATTTTCCAAACGATCGAATGGCATGCCGAAGTGTTCCAGTTCGTACACCACTTCCGGCGCGGCGCGACACATGAATTCAATGGCATCTTGATCGCCCAGATAATCAGAACCTTTCACCGTGTCGTACATGTGCCAATGCCAATTATCCTCGCTGATATTACCCAATGACGCCGCAATACCGCCTTGTGCCGCTACCGTGTGCGAGCGTGTCGGAAAAACCTTGGATAAAACCGCCACCTTCAAGCCCGCCTCGGACAATGCCAAAGCCGCGCGCATCCCCGCGCCACCCGCCCCCACGATTACAACGTCAAATGTGCGTTTCGCCACAGCCATCACATTCCCCACAAAATTTGTACTGCCCAAATCGAATACAGCAGCAGCGCCATTATCACCAATACATATATAACAAGGCGCTTTCTTGCCGACTTGACATAATCCATGACAATGTCACGCACACCAATCCATGCGTGGTAGAAAACAGCAAACAGAAACAGCAAAGAGCACGAGCGCATCACCAAATTCGAAAACAACCCCGTCCAGGCGTTGTAATCAAGACCGATCCAGGCATTGCTTTCAAAACTGGAATGTAGCACCACATAGCCCGCAATAAACAGCGTATAAGCCACCATCAGAACAGCGGTAACGCGCTGCACCAACCAATCCCGCAATCCATAATGCGCGCCGGTTACGATGCGATCTACCATAGCCATGTCCCTATAAACAAGGTTAAACCCATACTCACAAACAACACCCACTTGCTGCTGGCACGTGCCTGCGCCAGCCTTACACCGATATGCATGTCTATCGCGAGATAACGTATTCCGGCGCAAAGGTGGTGTAAAAATGCCCACAACAAGCTGATTAAAATTAATTTACTTGAGGGATATCGCAGCACCGCAACCAATTGAGTATAAGTCTCGATAGAAAACAAACTGTTCTGCAGCATCCTCAGAAACAGCGGCAAGGCAAAAAATAGCAACAATCCGCTAACACGATGCAGAATAGATACAAAGCCCGGCAAGGGCAATTTGATCAAGCGCAAATCAAGATGTTTAGGACGATTTTTATTCATTGGCGCGCACGAAGTGGAGTAATAAACCAACGTTTTCAATTTTACACCTGATAACCGGTTAATTATAAATCAGAAGTGAGATCGGTGGACTTAATCAGCGTAGCCTTGATGCCAATTCAAAGCTTCACCCGACTCAACCTCAGCGCGTTGCTGATCACCGACACCGAACTGAAGCTCATTGCTACTGCCGCAATCATCGGCGAGAGCAGCAAGCCGAAGAACGGGTACAGCAGTCCCGCCGCGACCGGGACGCCCAGCATGTTGTAGACAAAGGCGAAGAACAGGTTTTGCCGAATATTGCGCATTGTGGCCTGACTCAAGTGACGCGCGCGGACGATGCCGTTCAGGTCACCTTTGATCAACGTTACTCCCGCGCTTTGCATCGCCACATCGGTTCCCGTTCCCATCGCGATGCCCACCTGTGCTTGTGCCAGTGCCGGCGCATCGTTGATGCCGTCCCCTGCCATCGTCACGATGCGTCCTTCGGCTTGCAGTTGTTTCACGATCTCGGCTTTTTGTTCCGGCAAAACTTCGGCCACCACACGTTTGATCCCCAGCTTGCGCGCGACTACATCTGCGGTAGCACGGCTATCGCCGGTGAGCATGACTAGCTCCAATCCGGCAGCCTGCAAGGCCCGCACAGCTTCCAGTGTGGATTCCTTGATTGGATCTGTCACGCCGATAAAACCTGCAGGCTTGCCATCCACGGCAACGAACATCACGGTCTGCCCTTCCGCGCGCAGCGCATCGGCACGTTCGAGCAGCGCAACCATCTCTATGCCCAACTCGACAAATAATTTTTGATTGCCGACCACGACTTTGCGGCCAGCTACCAGACCAGTGATGCCTTTGCCACTGACAGATTGAAAATCCTTGACCTCGGCCAATGTCAGGTTGCGTTGTTCTGCTCCCTGGATGATAGCTGCCGCCAGCGGATGTTCGCTGGCGCGCTCCAGACTAGCGCTTAGTTGCAGAATGTCATTCTCTAGAAATACTTCCAGCGCCACTATCGAAGTCAATTTCGGTTTACCTTCGGTCAACGTGCCGGTCTTGTCAATCACCAGCGTGTTCACTTTTTCCATGATCTCCAAAGCTTCGGCATTTTTGATCAGCACGCCTGCGGTTGCACCGCGCCCGGTTCCCACCATGATCGAGATTGGTGTCGCCAGACCCAGCGCACAGGGACAAGCGATGATCAGAACCGATACCGCTGCCACGATGGCATGAGCGAATCTCGGTTCGGGTCCCCAGAACATCCATATGCCAAATGCCAGTAACGCGACGAGCATCACGACCGGCACGAAATAACCTGACACCGTATCGGCCAGCCGCTGTATCGGTACGCGGCTGCGTTGCGCTTCGCTGACCATGTGGATGATTTGTGCGAGCAAAGTATCAGCACCGACCTTTTCCGCACGCATTAACAGCCCGCCGGTGCCATTCAGCGTGGCGCCGATCAAGCGCTCTCCTTGCTGCTTTTCTACCGGTATTGGTTCGCCGGTTACCATGGATTCATCTAAGGAACTGCTGCCCTCCAAGACCTGCCCGTCAACCGGTATTTTTTCGCCGGGACGTACACGCAATACATCCCCAGCCTGTACTTGTTCCAGCGGAATGTCTTCTTCCTTGCCATCGCTGCGAACGATGCGCGCGGTCTTGGGCGTCAGGCCCAGCAACAATTTAATAGCGGTGTTGGTGCGGCTGCGCGCTTTCAGTTCCAGTACTTGCCCCAATAGCACCAGCGCGGTGATTGTCGCAGCGGCTTCAAAATAAATCGGCAGCGTGCCATCTTCACGGCGCAGCATCGCCGGAAAAATATCCGGCATGAAAGTGCCGATTACGCTGTATAACCAGGCCACACCGACACCCAGCGAAATCAGTGTGAACATGTTCAAATGACGGTTGACTAATGACGCCCAGCCGCGCTGAAAGAACGGCCAGCCGCCCCATAGTACGACCGGGGTTGCCAATAAAAATTCGACCAGTTGCAAATGCGTAAATGAGATAATTTGTGGCGCAAAACCCATCCACATATCGGCGGCCATCGCCATCACGAACACCGGCATGGCCAATACCGTGCTGATCCAGAAGCGGCGCGTCATATCGTCCAGCTCCGGATTTTCTTCCATGGTAGCCGCAATATTAGGTTCCAGCGCCATGCCACACTTAGGGCACGAACCGGGTGTAGCCTGATGTACTTCAGGATGCATCGGACAGGTATAACCGCCAGCGGATGGTGTTGTAATTGTGGGAGTTGGCGCGACCAGGTTGAGATATTTGTCAGGATCTGCCGAAAACTTTTCCACGCAGTGTTGAGAGCAAAAATAATGGCGCTTGCCCGCATATTCCAAGCTGCGCCCCGACTCGCTATCAACATTCATACCACATACAGGATCTGTAGTTGTACTCATGGTCTTCTCCTCTTAATGACATTCACAGGATGATCTCTGCATAGTGACCCAGTCAAGATCATCAACGTTTAAACTCATCCGTGCAGTAAATATGTCCATCATATTTTCATTTACTGTAAATCTTGCATTACAAAACAACATGCTAGAATACTGTTGTAACTTGAATACACTATCTCCATGATAACCGACAAAGAAATTCTTATACTGTATTACAGCCAGCATGGTGCAGTGCGTCAAATGGCTCAACTAGTGGCGCGTGGCGTGGATCAAGTGGCCGGTGTTCGTGCACGACTGCGCACCGTAGCTAAAATTTCCACGGCATGTGAGGCGACAGCGCCCGGAATACCGGATGAAGGCGCTCCCTATGCCGAGTTAAGCGATTTGATTGAATGCATAGGCATTGCTGTTGGTAGCCCTACGCGCTTTGGCAACATGGCCGCTCCAATGAAATATTTCTGGGATGGCACTGGTTCGCTATGGATGCAACATTCCTTGGTCGGCAAGCCCGCTGCCTTTTTCACCTCGACTGGTTCCATGCATGGAGGACAGGAAAGTACTCTGCTGTCTATGATGTTGCCGCTGATACATCACGGCATGATTATCGTTGGCCTGCCTTATTCCGAGCCGGAACTCGCCACCACACAGCAGGGCGGAACACCTTATGGTGCAAGTCATTTTGCAGGGATGGCTAACGACCAACCCATCAGCGAAGACGAAAAAAGACTGTGCATCGCGCTCGGCAAGCGGCTCGCGCAAACTGCATTGAAATTGGCCGCATAAAATTTGGCATTTACATACCTCAAGTTTTTTCCCGTTTTCCCGAAATAACATCATAAATAATTTTCAGGAATATCCATGAACAATGCGCGCGAAGCTCGCCAACTGTTACGCGCTCATCGCTACGGCGCGTTATGCACGCTGTCTAAAAAAATTGATGGCCATCCGTTCGGCTCTATCACGCCCTATCTGGTTGACCATGATGGCAGCCTGCTCATTCTGATTAGCACATTAGCGGAACACACCAAAAACATTCAGCATGACCCACGGGTGAGCCTGATAACGCATAACCAAGAGAGCCCGCACATTCAGACGCAAGGACGCATCACCGTGGTTGGCACAGCGCAACTCATTACGGATAAAGATAAAGCTGGCACACGCTATTTGCACTATTTTCCTGAAGCACAAAGCTACTTTGATATGCATGATTTTTCATTTTACTGCATCATGCCGCAGTCATTACGTTATATCGGCGGCTTCGGTAAAATCCATTGGGTCAAGGCTGGAAGCTATTTAGTGCCGCCCTATCCGCTGATCCAGCAAGAAAATGACGTAATTTCGCACATGAACTCGGATCATCGCGACACAATGCGTCACTACTGCCAACATTTTCGTAAAATCGAAGTACTGTATGTAGAAATGTTAGGCATCGACTGCGACGGTTTCGATGTACGCGCCGATGAAAAAATATTGCGTTTTGATTTCCCCGAAATGGTGCTCGAAGCGCAACAGGCTCGCCATGCTTTAGTTGCAATGTCACGAGAATCTGGATACATGTCTATGGCAAAGACTCTCAAATAATTGAAGGTGAGTTTGCCAAAATTTAAACGCATCACATATTAATGCTGCCTATCACCTATGAAACCCTACTCAGAATCATGCGCACAAAACCAGGCACCTATACTTGAAACTTTACAAGAAATACTTGTCAGTCAGCAGCAGGTATTGGAAATAGCCAGCGGAACCGGCCAGCATGCCATCTATTTCGGCCGCGCACTACCTCACTTGACCTGGCAGACAAGCGAATTAGCGCAAAACCATGCGGGCATCCTGGCCTGGCTGAACGAAGCTGAACTGCCCAATGTTCTTCCACCTGTGGTCATCGACGTGAACGATGGTCAATGGCCTATCGAAATGGTTGATACAGTTTTTAACGCCAACACGGTGCACATCATTTCGTGGCCGGAAGTAAAACGAATGTTTGCGGGGATAGCACGGGCTTTGTGCGCAGGCGGTATTCTGTGCCTGTATGGCCCCTTTAACTATGGGGGAAAGTTTACCTCAGAAAGCAATGCGCGTTTCGATGTGTGGCTCAAATCACGCGACAGAAACAGCGGTGTGCGGGACTTTGAAGATATCAATCGGCTCGCTGAAACACATGGCCTGCTTTTACTAAGGGACGTGAGCATGCCAAGCAACAACCGAACCCTGGTGTGGCAACGCGCTACCAAAATACTTGAAGTACCGTGAGCATAAAAATAATCGAATCCATAGCGGATATTTCCGAGACGCAATGGAACGCTCTCGCGGGAAACAATCCGTTTCTTTCCCATGCCTTCTTACTGGCACTACAGGAAAGTGGCTGCACCACCCCGCGCACCGGATGGGAGGCGCAATTTCTCACGATCTGGCAAGATAACCGTCTTGCTGGCGCCATGCCGATTTATCGCAAGCACCACTCCTATGGCGAATTCGTTTTTGATTGGGCATGGGCCGAGGCTTATCAACAACGTGGGCTGAACTATTATCCAAAATTATTGTGTGCCATACCATTTACACCTATTACCGGGGCAAGACTTCTGGCGACAACCCCCGAAGTACGAATACAGCTTATTCGTTCCGCTTTGCAACTGGCGCAGGAGTCAGGCGTATCCTCCCTGCATTGTCTATTCCCAGACGAAAACCAGGCGCTGGAAATGCAACAGGAAGGAATGATGCTGCGTCGCGCTGTGCAGTTTCACTGGCAAAATCCTGGATATGCCGATTTCGATGCTTATCTTTCCAGCCTGCGTCAAGACAAACGCAAAAAAATCAAACATGAGCGGCGCAAGGTGAACGAAGCCGGCATTAGCTTCCAGCGTATCCGAGGAGAAGATATCTCTGAAGCACAGTGGGATTTTTTCTTCCAGTGCTATACCCATACCCATAATCAGTACAACTCTCCGCTGTCATTAAATCTAAATTTTTTCAGACGCATCGGCGCAGCCATGCCTGATAATATTCTGCTGATCATCGCATCGCGCTATGGGAAGCAGATTGCCAGCGCACTCAATTTATTCAACCGTGATGTTCTTTACGGACGTTCATGGGGTGCGCTGGAATATCATCCTGGCCTGCACTTCGAAGCCTGCTACTACCAGGCAATTGAATTTTGCATCGAACATAAAATCGCCACCTTTGAAGGCGGTGCCCAAGGAGAACATAAACTTGCCAGAGGATTTATGCCGGTCACAACTTGGTCGGCGCATTGGCTGGTGAATCCGCAATTTTCACGAGCAGTGGAAGATTTCTTGAAGCGAGAGGCAGGGAACATCACCCAGTATATGGATGAGCTAAACGACAGCAATCCCTTCAAATGGTAGCCTTTTAGCAGCAATATATATCTGTCCGGTTTTTACCTCTTAAACTCTCCTCTTGAGCTTGATGCATTATTGTCTTGATAGAGGGATCAACCATAATCGCCCTACCAATCAATTTTTCACTGTTAAATTAAAATATTAGGATAAGTTAGATCAATACAATCTATAATTGTCAACATCTTCATCTTGAATTAAAAGCGATTCGTGTCGAGTCCTCATTATTCCTTTCGAAGATGGAGTTACTGAATAGGGGACGAATTTGCATAGAACTGAAAGCAGTTTAAAAGTATTAATGGTCTATGCAATACCGTTTTTTATATTTTTCTTCAAAAAAGTCTCTTCGCGTAATCAAATTGATAAGGAGTTGACTCAGTGAAGACGGCGGAAACGATCCTACTGGACTAGCAGAGACGGTATGGAACGGAAGAAGCTTGCGCCCAAGCGTTGGCGGAGCAAAATGCCAGCCTGATGAAGGCTCAGGCTGAACTGAAAACGGCTTAGATTAATATAAAAATCAGAATCATACTAAAGTTTGTCATGCTTCATCCGATGAAGCTATCATTCACGTTAGTAAAAACTCAGCTATTTATAATTGGAAGTTTAGCAACGAAATATGACGTCATCTAATAATCATAAAGGGAGGTGAGACATGCGCTTAGCACACCTACTGTCATCATAATGATCGCAAATTTAAGGAAATTCAGATGAAAGCTCTACATACTAATATCATGAAATTGCTAACTTTTTTTTCTATAGCACTTTCGGCCTTAGCCATTGGAGGTTGCACTAGTACTCCACGTATATCTCTTTCCCCATTAAACGAACCGCCCTCACATGACTATCTGATTGGCCCGGGTGACAACGTTAATATTATTGTCTGGCACAATCCAGAGGTATCCATGTCAGTTCCAGTTCGGCCAGATGGCAAAATTACCACCCCTTTGGTAGAAGACCTGCCTGCTATGGGAAAGACTTCAACACATTTGGCTCGTGACGTTGAGAAAGCACTGGCTACATTCATTCAGGATCCGGTTGTAACGGTTATTGTGACTGGTTTCATTGGGCCATATACAGAACAAATTCGTGTAATAGGAGAAGCCGGCAAGCCCCAAGCTCTTCACTATAACAAAGGTATGTCACTCATGGATGTCATGATTGCCGTAGGCGGCATCACAACTTTTGCTGCAGGCAACAAGGCCAGCATTATTCGCAACATTGATGGGAAAACACAGCATATTGCCGCCCGGTTGAACGATCTAATTAAAGATGGCGACATTTCAGCCAACATACCAGTCCGCCCAGGGGACATATTGGTTATTCCTGAAAGTTTTTTTTGATTGATCTTTTCCTTTTTAAATTTACGGACGCAGTTTAAAAGACAACGTGTCACGTCTAATTTTTCAATACATTCCATAACTGAATGACTACTCCGTTATGTAACGGCGGAGTACTGTTACATCCAAAATTGATACCCACACCATTATGGAGAAATTAACAAAATGGAGGAATTAATATCCCTGCTACTTTCCTACTTAAAGGGAATATGGAAATACCGATGGTATGCGGTGGTTATTGCATGGGTGATTGTCTTGGCTGGAGGGTTCAAAATATATTCCTTACCCAACAATTACGAATCTTCTGCGAGAGTTTTCGTGGATACCCGAACTATCTTGAAGCCATTGCTGGCAGGCATGACAACTGTTCCCAACATGGAACAACAAGTTTCAATCATGAGCCGTACTCTTCTTAGCCGACCAAACGTAGAGCGAGTTTTACGAATGGTGGATTTAGATATCAAGGCAACAGATGCCAAGGATCATGAGCGGCTTGTCAGTAATATGATGAGCCAGATCAAGATCAATGGGAGTAATAGTGCCGACCTCTATGTTATTTCCTATAACCACCGAAATCCAAAAATTGCGAAAGATGTAGTTCAATCTTTTTTAACCATCTTCGTTGAAGGCAGCTTTGGAAATCAGAAACAAGACTCCGAAAAAGCAATTAAATTTATCGATGAGCAAATCAAGAACTATGAGGATAGGTTGGTCATTGCAGAAAAGGCTGTCACGGAGTTCCAAATAAAGAACAGTGGCCTATTGCCCAAGGATGGTGATTATGGATCACAACTGCAAGCAGTTTCAAATAGCCTAGAAGAAGCGAAACTGGGCCTACGTGAAGCAGAACAAGCGCGCAACGCCATCAAAAATCAAATTGAAGATGGCGTACCTGCTGATGTCCTGGCAACAGGAGGTACGCCATCAGCCATCGTTAACCCGGAAATTGATGCTCGGATCCAGGCGTTAACCAATGACATGGATGCCTTGCGTCTGCGCTTTACAGAACGCCATCCGGATGTTGTTTCAATCAAGCGTCTCATTGCAAAACTTGAAGAGCGCAAACTGGAGGAAGCTAAACTCAAAAAACCTGTCATTGATCGAGATCGAGGTAAAAGTTACAGCCCAATGCTACAACAACTTAATGTTTCTTTATCAGAGGCCGAAGCCAGAGTCGCCTCGATGAAAGCTCGAGTGGCAGAATACTCTTCCAGAAGCGCTCAATTAAAAGCACTGACTATTGCTAAGCCCCAAGTGGCAGAACAATTTGCTCAGCTCAATCGTGATTATCACATCAACAAATCAAATTATGAAAATCTCATAGGACGCCGAGAATCTGCAAAGCTGTCAGGGGAATTGAGTGCCACTTCAGACATGCTGACATTCAAGGTCATAGATCCACCTACAGTTCCACTTGTTCCATCAGGACCAAACCGGTTAATGTTATTCAGTATGGTTTTTGTTGGTGCCTTGGTAGGTGGAATAGGGAGTGCGCTCTTGATGAGCCAAATTAGACCTACTTTTTTGAGCCAGAATAGTCTGCGAGAATCGATTGGTTTGCCGATACTAGGTACCGTGACCAAGAATTGGACTATCAATGAAAAAATTAAGCGAAAAAGGAGCCTTTATGCTTTCGGGCTCTCTATCACTCTGTTGGTTGCCCTGTATAGCGTGGTAATGGTACTTTTATTCCTTAAATTATGATCTTGAAGATACCTCTTAAAATTTAAAACAACAATTAGGTAAGATTAATCAAGCAAAGCGATTTTTAATTAAAAAGACCAAATCGAAGAACAGATAAGCAGCCAGACCGAAGAACAGATAAGCAGCCAGACCGAATACTGTTGGGAGATCATGTGAGTATTATCGAAAAAGCAGCAAACAGATTTGAGCACAATAAGGGAGAAATATCGCACCCACTAAAGGTAAAGTCGGAAAGTCCAAGCGAACAAAATTCAAAGACCATTAATGAACACAATACCCGCAATCCTGACAGGCAAATGATTGCGCAAGCCGATATTAATCTTGCTAAATTGCATCAATTGGGCATGATCACACCAGACCAAGGAAAAACTTTGGCCGCTCAGGAGTTTAGAGGGATTAAACGCTCATTGATCCAGAATGCTTTCATAAAAGGTGACGGGGCGATACACCACGGGAATTTGATTATGTTAACCAGTGCGTTACCTAAAGAAGGGAAAACATTCTGCGCCATTAATTTGGCCATGAGCATCGCGACTGAAATGGATCACACGGTTCTGCTGGTAGATGCAGACGTAGCTCGTCCATCGGTTCTCCTCACATTAGGATTAAAGTCAGCTGTCGGTTTAATGGATATTCTTCTCGACGAAGAACTGGATTTAGCAGACGTCATGATTAAAACTAACGTCGATACTCTCAAAATTTTACCTGCTGGAACAGGTCACAGACACGCAACTGAACTTTTGGCAAGCCAGGCCATGAGTAGCTTGTTAAATGAAATTGCAAACCGATACCCAGACCGCATTGTCATATTTGATTCCCCCCCCCTGCTCCCCACAACTGAGGCTCGTGTTTTAGCAAGCCAGATGGGTCAAATTGTCATGGTGGTAGAAGCCGAAACCACAACTCAGCATGCAGTCAAAGAGGCACTTCGTCAGATCGAAACATGCGCTCACGTTAGTTTGGTTTACAATAAGGCAAAGGCATTCTCAGGCGGAACCAACTATGGTTACGGCTATTATGACTAAAGTCGCCAAGAATAAAGTATTACACAATATTTCCCATAAGATAGTACAAGCAGTTACCACTATATTACTGATATTTCCTGCCTATTCCGCCGCGGCTGACTGGAAAATTACACCCAGACTAAATTTATTAGAAACTTACACAGACAATGTCACACTGGCTACACGTGGAAATGAGATAAGCGATTTCATCACCCAAATTAATCCTGGAATATCATTGACTGGATCCGGGGCACGCTTGAACGTTAACGCCAACTACACGATGCAAAATCTTTTTTATGCGAATCAAAGCAATCAAAATACGGCTATGCATCAGCTAAATGCTGGAGCAAAAGCGACACTAATTAAAAACCTTTTTTTTCTCGATAGCACTGCTAACATAAGTCAGCAAAACATTTCTCTCCAGGGCCCCCTGACAACTAATAATGAAAATATCACAAACAACCGAGCCACTGTAAAAACCTATAGCATCAGCCCCTATCTACTTCACAATTTTTCTAATTTTGCTACAACTCAGGCGCGCTACACGCATAATGCAGTCTACACAGACGCAGTAGGCGGACTGCCTGGAAGCCAATCGGACATTATTCTGTTAAGCCTCACCAGCGGTTCTGCTTTCAGATCACTAGGCTGGGGTTTAAATTATAACAAGCAAAAAATCGGTGGTTTAAGCACATCCGGAGAAAATGAACAATATACGGGTAATCTTCGCTACCGGGTTTCATCAAAATTCAGCCTAACTGGAACAAGTGGATACCAAAAATATAGCTATACATCAATAACCGGAA
>CAIRGS010000009.1 GCA_903878125.1 uncultured Nitrosomonadales bacterium
GTCAGCCTTCTTTGCCCGGGAACTAAAATGAGCTACCCGCTTATTTACCTGTTGCAACAGAAGGCGATCCCTGTTCAGCAGAGTTGCCGCGTCCTGGAAGTGAGTCGTTCCGGTTTTTTGGTCTGCACCGCACTGCACATGGTAATACAGCAGCGTCAACCAGAGCCGGGAGAGCCGGGCTTGATCGTTCACTCCGACCGTGGCAGTCAATATGCCTGCGGCCAGTATCAGGCTTTGCTGGCGAAGCATGGCTTCGTCTGCAAAGCCTGATCCGTAAGGGCAGCGGTTGGGACAATGCAGTGGCAGAACGCTTCTTCCTGAACCTCAAAATGGAGCGCGTCTGGCAGCGCGAATATGCTAATCAAATGGATGCTAAAACAGATGTCACTGCATACATCGTGGGATTTTATAACTGTAATCGCATACATTCAGTATTGGGCAATCTGTCGCCCTCCGTCTTTGAGCGGAACAGGTCAGCAACAAAACCTATCGTTGTGTCCGAAATTACTTGACGTCTACAGCATGCAACGGTCGCCACATAACCAACAAAACCATCATGAACACGGCCGAGGAAAACAATCTTCCCAGACTAATGAATGATGGCATTTTCATTCCTTTGTAATGATATTTTTTTAAGTGCTAACGTTCAAATGAACAACGCTACACCGTTATTTGGCGTAGCGTCCCCTCGAATGGCGGGTTAGCGTATAAATGATGGATCAATTCGTGTGAGCTGCATTGTGCTTCATATCGTGGATTTTCTTGTCTTGCACATTCTGCTCATGTCTGATGCGCTTACGTTCATGCTTGGTTACGTGGCCATCGGCTTTGGCTTTCTCTTCCATTTTTTCTACCTTGGCTTGTCCGGCATCTAATCTGGCCTCTTCTTTTGGTGTCAAGGCGCCGGATCTAATACCCTGATCAATGCGCTGTTCCTGCTTAGCTTCACGATTGTCTATTTTTGGGGTTTCGACGGCATAGCTGGATGCAGCAAATGCGAGGGTAATTGCGGTAATGCTAAATACTGCTTTCAACATGCTTATCTCCTAAGTGGTGGCGGCGTGATTGCCGTTGGAATCATTAACGCTCTGCATTGATTGCAAGTTGACCGCCCTCTGAAAACAGAGGACTGAGATGGAACGAATACCAAAAGGAATTTACACGCAGTAATTTAGGGAGCAGACAGTACGTCTGCATGCAGCTAATGGGATGACGATATACGCACAAAAATGAACTCGTTCATCATCAGTGCTTCGACACACGAGCGTAGGCAGTAATATACAATCTGCTCACTGCTTAGAATGTATGCCTATGGCAACATCAGCTATGCGAAATGAGTACATCTACTTGTAAAGACATACATCAATTTTTTAGTAAACACATGCTCGTTTCTTAATTATTAATTTTTACTAATACTGACCGGGGAGATTTAAATGACGATTGCCAAATGGTGTGTATTGATTGCGTGTTTTCTACCCTCTGTGACGGCAATGCTACCCAAGATTAGCTCGCTACGCCTGTCATTCAAAGACGGCAAATACGACAACAATAATCCTCGCGAGTGGGAATCCACATTGATTGGCTGGCAGAAACGGGCAATTGCCGCACACTCCAACGGTTATGAAGCCCTGCCATTATTTATTGCAGCGGTGATTTTTGCCCAAATGGGTCAAGGTGACCAAGGTCGCATCGACATGCTGGCCCTAACCTTTGTAGCGTTGCGCGTGGCGTATATAGCGGTGTACCTGATGAATTTCGGCAGCTTACGCTCGCTGATCTGGGGTGCGGCTGTGGCTACCAATATCGGACTATTTTTAATGTAATGATGCAGGTTTTTTAATTCTATATTTGTAAAAATGCAACTGGTTTTATGCTGAGGGCACCCAACTGCGTTAGATCAGCAGATACATGTTAGAGAACCACTTATGCATTAGTCTGAATTGGCCCAGAATCAGACCTTCGACTTGAGGTATATGCTCCTGAATATCGTTGGTTCGCTTGCAAAAATAGTCGAACTTAACCTCTTTCGCGGTGGCACTCCGATCCCTCCGCTTACAATGCGGAACATAACAAGGCATTCATGGACGCTTCTCTTTGTTCCGCCGGACGATGCTACGCAACGCCGCTTAATTTTGCGTTAGCACTCATACAGAAAAGAGAGAGATTTGAAATATAAAGCTCAAACATTATTCCTTTCTCATGGTGGTGGCCCAATGCCGCTTCTTGGTGATGCTAGCCATCAAGAGATGATTGATTGTCTTCAAAAAATCACAACTAAAATCAATAAACCTTCGGTAATTATTTTAATTAGTGCTCATTGGGAGGAAAACATACCAACGATCACTTCAGGGCTAAGCCCAAATCTTATATATGATTATTACGGATTTCCTGAAGAGTCTTACAATATTAAATACCCTTGCATTGGAAAACCTTTGCTGGCCAAGCAGATTCAAAAAGTACTTGTAAATGCAGGTATTGAGGCTAAGCTTGATGAGCATCGCGGCTTTGACCACGGCGTTTTTGTACCACTCATAATAATGTTTCCTGAAGCTGACATTCCATGTGTGCAACTCTCCCTTGTGAAGAGTCTTAGCGCTAGTGAGCACTTGAATATAGGCAAAGCTTTACGAAGCTTGGATGTTGAAAATTTACTTGTTATTGGCTCAGGTTTTACTTTCCACAATATGAAGGCTTTTTTTGCTTCGGAAACCATCGAGGCAAACGCAATGAATGAAGCATTTGAGAGTTGGTTAATAAAGACTTGTTCTAGTGTTGAGATATCCGAAAGCGAAAGGGCGCAAAGG
This sequence comes from uncultured Nitrosomonadales bacterium, assembly GCA_903878125.1. Taxonomy (GTDB): domain Bacteria; phylum Pseudomonadota; class Gammaproteobacteria; order Burkholderiales; family Gallionellaceae; genus Nitrotoga. Next base: position 2,805 of record CAIRGS010000009.1, read on the forward strand.
CTTATTAATTGGGAAAATGCGCCATCAGCCCGCTATTGTCACCCTAGAGAAGAACATTTATTGCCACTGCATGTTTGTTATGGCTTTGCACAAGCGCCTTGTTCAGAATATTTTGAATTGAGCGTACTAAACAAAAAGACGAGTATGTATCGTTGGGCAGCAGAATCCTAACCCGTCGTTTACGTGGGACTCGCCCAGAAGCGGGCGGGCCCCTTAACTCTATGCTGGGCCGCATACACTCCACGCCTGCCGAACGCGCTGAATAAGAAAGAAGGAGTTTGCAATGGCTGGTCTGGAAACACATTATTCGGTGAACGACATTGAGGCGCGAATCCTGGTTGATCTAATAGCAGCCGGACTGAATCCCGAGCAACGCCTCACGCCAGTGGAACTGGTGGCGCTTGATCATTTTCACACTGGTGGATTCCGCGCCTCACTTGTATTGCAGGACTTGGTGCAGATTCGCGCCGAGGATCGCGTTCTTGACATCGGCGCTGGGCTGGCCGGTCCGGCCAGGATGCTAGCGGTTTCTCCCGGCTGCCAAGTCGACTGCATCGATTTATTACCCGATTAATTTGTCGCTGCGTTACTGCTGAATCGGCTTACCGGCCTGGAGGGACAAGTCGCAGTGCACGCTGGCAGCGCTCTTAATATTCCGTTCGCCGACAACTTGTTTGATGCGGTATGGATGCAAAACGTTGGCATGAATATCCCGGACAAGCCGAAGCTGTATCAGGAGATCACCCGCGTCCTCAAGCCGGGCAGTCGATTCGACTTTCAGGAGATGGTTGCCGGAGAAACACCAACCACGTATTTTCCACTACCGTGGGCCACAGACGGGGCTGACAATTTTCTGATCTCTGCCAGCGAAATGCATACAATGCTCACCCGAAGTGGGTTCAGGGAGCTGTACTTCGAGGATGTTAGCGAAGCCCCATTACCGGCACCACCAAATGGAACTGCCGAAGACGCCACGCAGACACCGCTGAGTCTGTCCGTGTACGTAGAGAATCTCGCCCAGAAGGCTGAGAACGCATCGCGCAGCCTTCGAGAACGCCATATTCGTCTGCACAGAGGCGTCTTTCGGGCGAAATGAGCGACCGCTCAAACGGAGATCACATGGAAAATATTTTAATTGCTGACTTATCCATTCCAGAACATGCTGGCGCTGTCGTTTACCTTTTAAACGAGTACGCAAAAGATGACATGGGCGGTGGCACTGAGCTTCCTGATATAGTCAAGAAAAACCTAATCCCCGAGCTTAAAAAACGTCACGGAATTATTGTCGTTCTTGCGTTTGTTGATAAAAATCCCGCTGGGCTTGCAATCTGTATTGAAGGCTTTTCCAGTTTTGCGTGCAAACCACTATTGAACGTACACGACATGGTTGTTACACCTGAATACAGAGGACGTGGAATTTCAAAGAGGTTATTGGCAAGAGCAGAGGAAATAGCAATAAATCTCGGCTGCTGCAAGCTGACTCTTGAAGTTCTAGAAGGAAACAAGATTGCTCAGGCCGCATATATGGCTTATGGTTTTGAAGGCTATGAGCTAAATCCAAAAATGGGAAAGGCATTGTTTTGGCAGAAAAAACTCGCCTGACATGACATTCGAGAGAGACACGCAAAAGCGGTGCGCCTTTTGATTTTACATTAACCGTCCAACAGCATGGAGAACTCAATGGGTCAACGCTTCAACGAACTATCCGAAAAACATATTCAGTTCATCGCCGAACAGAAGATATTCTTCATTGGAACCGCCACTGCAGACAGTCGCGTGAATGTTTCTCCCAAGGGTATGGATTCGCTGAGAGTTCAGTCCAGCACCCGTGTCGCTTGGCTAAATGTTACCGGCAGTGGCAATTAAACTTCCGCCCATGTGCAGCTAGACCCACGGATGACCGTCATGTTCTGCGCCTTTGATGGCCCGCCGCTAATCTTGCGCCTCTATGGCACCGCGAAGGTCGTTCACAAGGGCGACCCCGAGTGGAATGAGCTTTTTTCTTTATTCAAAACACTACCCGGCGCTCGGCAAATTTTCGACGTCACTATCGATCTCGTGCAAACCTCTTGTGGAATGGCTGCCCCCTATTTCTCGCACACCAAAAATCGAGAGATGCTCTCTGAATGGGCCACAAAGAAAGGCGACGAAGGCTTGAAGCAGTATTGGGAAGAAAAGAACAAAATGAGTATTGATGGTATTCCCACCCACATCGTATCCCAATGTGGCTAAGCCATCATCCCACCGAACCCGGGCATTATGCTAGTCGCCCCCCGGAGAACTTCACGGCCTGTTCAAGACCGACGTCGGGTCTGTTGTGTTGGAAGTATCGTTCCCCAATCGCATTGGTGACAGCAATGCCGCCCAACCTAACAGTCAACAGGAGAGATCATCATGAACACCGAAGAGTTCCGCTCTATCCAGGCTCCTCTGAAAGAGCGCTACCGCGAGGCTCCAGAAATGGCGCTCATTACCTTGCGCGCTCAAGGGCGACTGGGTGAAGGCGTCAGCTGCAAGATTGAGACGGGAAAAGCACTCGTCGTCGCCGGCTTACATCCCGCCACCGGCGGAAGTGGGCACAGCGCCTGCTCCGGTGACATGCTGCTAGAAGCTCTGGTGGCCTGCGCTGGGGTGACTCTGAACGCCGTTGCAACGGCAATTGGCATTGAGTTGCGAGATGCCTCGCTCCAGGCGGAGGGTGATCTCGACTTCCGTGGAACTCTTGGACTTTCGAAGGAGGTTCCCGTCGGCTTTCAGAATATCCGACTGCAGTTCACGCTCGACACCGATGCTTCGGAGGAGCAACTCGCCACCCTTCTACGCCTTACCGAGAGGTACTGTGTCGTGTACCAAACGCTGGCCCATCCGCCTGCATTGGCGGTTACTCGCAAGTCCGGCACCGCCTGAGTGACGCCCAATCCTTCCATCAAGCGGACAGCCGCCGATGTCTGCCGCTCATGTCAAACGACATAAGCCATCCTACACCAAGCGTACGGCCCGCGCGATAAAGAATATCTGCGACAAAAAATACTTTCGCCTATGCTCACGAAGATCTAAAAAACATGAAGTTTTCACTCTCCATTACGCAAAGAGCTATTAAATAGTCCGCATTTTCTGTGCGCTTATGTGACACATCGGTGCCGCCTTCCGCAGATCTCGGCCAATATTAATTTTGGCAGCGCTACTCACACGTCTATCGCGTGGAATCGCAACATTAACGACCCAAGCTGCCTTGTTTTTATCTTGGATAAAACCTCCATTGATCAGTTCCTGCAGCATATATTCAAGCGATTCACGCAAGCTGGGCGCAGCCCGTTTCATCAGCTCTTTCACAGTTGATTTGTTATCAATTAAATAGAAAGTACGCTTAATATCACTGGATAAATAGTTGGTTATCCTATTACTTTCGTCCTCACCCTTGCTGGTTTTTACAAATGTAATTTTGCTATCCATATCCAATCCTCGTAACTTAATGGCAAAAATTTTACTCAAGTGGCGTCCAGATCGAAATCCACGAACTTGTTATCGGTCTAGAGCGATTAAAGTTTAAATAAAATTTATTAACCAGGATAATTCATTGGGAAATTTATCCAGCATACCCCTTTGCAAAAAGGAGGAATGCTTCGTCATCGCGCGAATCATGTCTAAATGGATTGTCTGGGTTAAAATTTTGCTATGTGCGCTGTCGAACTGACTCGGCTGGCAATAAAAGGCAATGTACTAAAAGAATTGAATATATTTGTGTTGTCTCAACTGAAGCAACTTGGATAATAATTCTGCAAATTGGATTGCTACCAATACATGGTGATGGAGAGCAAAGAAAATGAAAACATCAAAAATTAGCCTTTTCTTAACTTTAGTCACAATCCTGCTGACAGCAGTGTTAGTGAGCGAAGCTGCGACTGCAGCGAGTGGAGTGCGTGGAGGTGGAGGTCATGGAGGTGGAGGTCATGGAGGTGGAGGTCATGGAGGCGCTGGGCGTGGAGATGGCGGGCGCGGTGGCGGTGGCGGTTGGCACAGAGGTGGTGGAGGTTGGCACGGTGGCGGTGGGAGCTGGCATGGAGGCAGTGGCCGTCGTGTGGGGATCTACTTGGGCGTTCCAGTTGGTATTGGTTTAGGCTATGGATATTATCCGTACTCGTACTACGGGGCACCGTACTATGGAACGCCCAATTATTATGCGCCTGTACCCGCTTATTACCCGCAGGTACAGCCTGCACCGATGATTTACACCGAGCAAAGCGAAGATCCACAAATAAATACACAAGAAGCACCGATAAATTCAGGGAAAAGTGCTCAGGGGTCATGGTGGTATTACTGCGTCGATGCCAATGCCTACTATCCATATGTCGATCAATGCCCGGGAGGCTGGTTAAGAGTAGCACCTCAACCTCCACCTGATTCAGGCAACCAACCTGCAATAAATAGTTCATCTGCGCCATGATTCATCCACCATTGCGGCTCTCATTCTTGCTGGCAACGGCTTTGATATTAAGTGCCTGCACTTCGTTTCCAACTGGTCCGAGCATGCTTGTGTTGCCGGGCACGGGGAAAAATTTTGATCAATTCCGTTTTGATGATGCAGATTGCAGACAATACGGTAATGCTCAGATCAGAGAAAAAACGGCAAACGAAGCAGCGTCGGATAGCGGCGTAAAAAGTGCAGTGGTCGGAACTGCTATTGGTGCCGCTGCTGGCGCATTAATAGGCGGCCACAATAGTGCTGGCGTGGGCGCAGGTACTGGTTTACTTATTGGTTCCATGGCAGGAGCCGGCGCAGCTGAAGGATCAGGACGCCACCTTCAGCAGCGCTATGATTTCGCCTATCAACAATGCATGTATGCGAAGGGGCACCGTATCCCGGTATCGGGACATTTTGATTATTTTGGTAGCCTTTATTGATAACAAGTCAAACGGAGAAAGGGATATTTCCATTTAATTTTGATGCATATCCCATCAGTGTTATTTCCAAAGCTGCTCAAAATCATAATGACGGATGTCACACCTTGCAGTCTCTATGGCGACCGCAGCAGAATACCCACCCGTGCGGGGCATAGCAAAACCGCTTGATGACGCGCCCGATAAACTGGCTACGCTATTTTTTGGAACCCGAAATACCACCCCCGATGTTCCGTTCAAAAATGCCTTGATCTGCACCAAGGCCTGCAGCTTTGCTTCTTCCATGTTGATCACCATGCCTCGCATAATGACCTGCCCAGCAAATCAATTTCAGACTCATTTTATGTTGGAAAAGGCTACGTATTGAAAATAGAAATACGGATGACCATCCTTCGTGTATCTATTGTATATACATCAAAATGCGGATTCCATGCGCGACGCAGTTATCAACCTACGGGCATTGCCCGAACAACGAGATTTAATTGACCGCGCTGCAACTCTGCTAGGCAAAAACCGTTCGGACTTCATTCTTGAGGCTGCCTGCTCAGCCGCGCAGGTGGTAATACTTGACAAGGTTTTTTTCAACCTAAAAACCGACAAATTCCAGCAATTCACGCCAATGCTCGACGCCCCACCCAGCCCAAATCCAGGGCTTGAGCGCCTCATGGCCGTGACATCTCCTTGGGCCGCAGTCAAGACATGAGTTTGCAACTCAATGCACCTCAGCCTCTCGCGACCACCCACATTCTGGATCGATTTGAGTGCGGCGAGGTCGGTCTTGACGAGTGGATCAAGCGCCGCGCAATGACCAACCAAATGAGCGAAGCCAGCCGCACGTTTGTAGTGGCGGATCATGATAATCGTGTTTACGGCTTCTATGCCATGGCTGCGGGGGCCGTCTCGCAACAGATGGCAACCAGTTCTGTGCGACGGAACATGCCCGTTCCGGTAATGGTTCTAGCTCGGCTCGCGGTTGACCACCAAGCCCAAGGCATTAAACTTGGCGCATCCTTACTGCAAGACGCCGTCAACCGGGCTGTGGCGGTTTCTCAGAACGCCTGTGTCCGAGCTCTGCTGGTGCATACACTTAACGACCGCGCCAAGGAATTCTAAGAACACTACGGATTTAAATCGTCGCCGTTGCATCCGATGACGCTGATATTAAGATTGAATATCGGCAAATCATGAAGAAAAAAGTGCGCCATGTCTAGCAATCCAGCTTCCGCCTGTTGTGTCCGAAATTACTTGACCACTACAGGTTACCATCTTAAACTCGAAGCATTATTGTATTGACTGAGGGGTCTACTTTAAGCATGTACGCATAAAAGGCAGCATTGGCAACTTTTTAAAAATCAAACATTAATCTTGCTATTTGATTTAAGAAAACTCAAACTTGATTACACAACCAAATCATTAAATTTAATTAAAATAGTTACTTATGAAAAATAGCGTAATTTTATATGTAATTAGTTTTGTTGCCGGCCTGACTGTTTTATCACCGGCTTATGCTAACGATAAAATTGATAGGGAAACTGAAACCGCAATACCGCGTAGTAAAAATCTCTACGGCATTGGTGTTGCCTTACTCCCTAAAACATCTGGGTCAGATGAGTTTAGAGTGTTAGTACTGCCTATTATTAATGCTAATTATGGTGACCGCTTTTATATAAACGCGTTGCAAGCGGGAGTTTGGTTGCTAGATTCAGATGATAAACGTCTAAGGATCGGCATGGCGACGCAGCCTAGATTTGGATGGGATGCGGCTGATGGCAGGCTCACTCGCAGTATGAATAACCGTGACTTCACGCTTGATTTAGGCCCCACCGTGCGCTGGCAAACTAATTACGGTACGTTCAACGCGCAGTGGGGATTTGACATTGGTGGCGCTAGTCATGGGCAGACTATTGGGTTGCAATATATCAAAAACTTGATCCGTGCTGACAAATTTAAATTAAATGGTAGTTTGGGTGCGACTTGGAATAATAATAAATTTAATAACTACTACTTTGGAGTAGGGGCTAACGAAACATCACAATTACGCCCTGCTTATTCTGCAGGAGCGGGTACTGAATTTAAGTTAGGTGCAAACGGCTCATATGCGCTAAGCAAAGATAGTTCTGTACTTTTTGGTGCCGTAATGACTAGATTAAGTGATCAGCAAGCCGACAGCCCAATTGTTGAAACGCGCATGCAGCCATTCTTCTATCTTGGCTACTCTATCGCCTATTAAAATCACACAAAAAAACGTATTTAGAATTTTATTTATTAACTGGTAGTTTTTGGTCTGTCATTTTGCTCTCCTTTTTAGTCGATTCGACGATGTGTCAGGCTTGGCAATTCGGAATAACTCCGCCTTAAAACAAAAAATCCACCTCGAGGGTGGACTTGTCGCTTTTGATTACCCCTAGAGGTCTCATCATTCTTAGCACCTTACTAGCGTAGCAGGTTGCTGTGGCGACAAAGCCAATCTCTTGATGTGCCGTCATTATAGGTAATCTAGGTCAGGTAATCAAGCATTCTGGGGTGCAATCCAGCTTCCGCCTATGCATCATTTTCCTCCTCGGGTAACGCGGGAGTGGGCATCGAGAAACTCGATTCAGAAAGAGCGAGACATGACAAGAGAAATAGAGCTAATATTTTTCTACATTGCCAGCCCTGCCCCGAGCCATGCTTGAATTGGTTTTTTATTATTTTATTCAACAAACGGAATTTGCACCCATGGGCGAAAAAATAATTTCCCAGATTTTCCTGACAGACAGTCCCGATCCAGAGCTTTCGCCTTTTTTAAAGCGCGCAACCGGAACCGTCCGTTTAGCATTTCCTGACCACAAATACTCGATTTACAACAATGAGACCCTGCGTCAGTTCATCGTCGAAAATTACGACGCCAAAGTCGTCTGGGCTTACGACAAACTTCGCCCCTACGCATACAAAGCAGATCTTGGACGCCTTTGTCTCCTGCACAAGCTGGGGGGTTGGTATTTTGACATTGGAGTTCGGGTGCAAACCAGCATCAAGATCAACGACACCATTCAATTCCTTGCATTTCGCGACATCCAACGACACTCCTGCACGAGTTGGGCGTGCAGCAACGCAATCCTGTATTCAAAGCCCGAAAACATCGTCCTTCAAACTGCCATAAAATACATTATCCGGAGTTGCGAAGAGGAATACTACGGCATTACCCCGCTCTGCCCTACAGGGCCGACGCTATTAGGCGAGGCTCTTGCCGCTCATCGCGTTAACGCAAGTTTTATCTATGGAGATGCTCTTGAGCTAACTCCCAGTCACGCAAACAAGAATAAAAGCTTTGTTTTATCCGATGGAACCATTTTCGCCTGGGGAAAGCCCAGTGAAGGTGGAGACCTGACGAAACTGGGCGCCCTCGGAGTGAACAACTACAATGAACTGTGGCATAACAAGCAGGTTTACATCAAACAAGGGAGCGGTTCATATCCTGGCGACCTGCTGCCAAAATCATCCACCACCACGATGTGAATAATAATGCTTGCCTCCGTTACTGTCGCTGCCTTGGCTCCAGTTCCTATTAAGAAGCCCGGTTGATTAGGTTGACGGTAATGGTTTTGCTAGAATGCACTGATGCGTGATGTTTGATGCGATGATTCGGGAGATATGAGATGCGGACTACTTTATCCATTGATGACGATGTACTGGCAGCGGCAAAAGCTATGGCCTCCTTGCAACGCAAGAGTGTTGGGGAGGTTATTTCAGCGCTCACACGGCAGGCTCTGCGACCCGCCCAGCCGAGCGGCAATACGCGTAATGGCGTTCCGTTACTGCCTGTGCGCGCCGGGGCAACGCCGGTGACACCAGAATTGGTAAATCAGTTGCGTGACGAGTTGCCGTGAGGATTTTTCTGCTCGATGTAAACGTGCTGATCGCGCTGATTGATCCAGCGCATGTCCAACACGATGCGGCGCATGACTGGTTCGCGGTGCAAGGAAAACGAGCATGGGCAACCTGTCCATTGACGGAGAATGGTGTGCTGCGCATTGTGGGTCATCCCCGCTATCCTAATTCGCCGGGCACTCCAGCCGAGGTGGCACAGTTGATGAAGAGCTTGCGTGCACTTCCCGGCTATGTGTTTTGGCCAGACAATATCAGCCTGCTAGACATCGAGATGATGGACACGGAGCGCCTGCTGAGTTCAGGCCAAGTAACCGATAGCTATTTGCTGGCGCTGGCATGTGCCCACAAAGGGCAGCTGGCGACTTTCGACCAGCGTTTGGTTACGGATGCTATAAGTGGCGGCGCGCAGGGTTTGCATCTGATTGGCTAATTGTCCCGTCCCGTTTGATCTTTGCCCGCTCCAGTTTTTTCAGCTTACCTCAAGCGTTAATGCCTGGCCATTTACTGCACATTACAAATCCGCGTGTCGCTTCGCGCCAGCCATTATCCATATCGCGCTGGAGTTCGACCACTTGCACAGACTCGTCGGAAACGGCGAAATGTGAATTGAGTGCTGCGCATATTTCAGCCCGCTCCATTATGCTGGCTCCCGCATCCAGACGTACCGGAGCCAGAAAGCGTAAGCGTGGCAATATAGTCCAACAGCAATTCGGTGTTGTTTGCGGCAGTGAGCCAACCGGGTGACGTATCCACCAGCCGGACAAATGGTTGTCAGATACGCCCGGGATGGGGGTATTGGGAATGAAATATTCTCCTGCTTGGGTCGCAGGATAGAATAAATAGCCTTTGATGAAGGCCTGTGTTTTCTGCAGCACTAACCCTGTTGGCAGTGCTGCGCGCCCAGCGGATGTGTGGCCTAATTGAAGTTGGTGTTGGAATACGCGATCCAATTTAATATCGAGCCGGTCACGAACCGCAAGGCCGATGAATGCACGTTGCTCGGACAGCGGTTCAGCTTGCAGGTAGAACTTTACGGCGGTTTCCCAATGACAAATATCTCCATCGGCATCACGAAATAAAAAATCATATTCACCCATGGTGCGTTGCGCATTTTGAACCTGCAAATTGGTGGCGATAATTTTCGTATCAGGTATGTGCGCTAACAAGAATGCGATGAGTGTTTCAAAATATTGGCCAAGGCGACGTGTTGGACGCTGGGCAATGAAATCATGCAGGCTACGCGGCTCAGTATCCAATGCAACCAGCCACTGGGTACATGTTTTTAATTGCGTGCGACACCAGACATCGTCCACCACGCGTCCGGCATACGCGCCCCAAGTTTCATCCAGCAATCCCGGCGAACCGATAACCCATGCGAGGTCACGCACTGCGGGGTCGCGCAATGAGTCCATGAACAAATCTTTTGGGAGATGAGACATGTTGACTAAAGTTGCTGGGCTATGACGGCTGCGTGAGTGTAGTCGGGTAGCAGCAGGGGATTCCTCTATGCTGGCCTATAGCCCACGCTGATAAGAGCTTCACTTCAGCCAAATGCCTTGTTAGCCGCGCTAAGTAAATTCAAACCCATTGCATTGCTGACCACAATTCCTGGCTTATTTAATTACGCTCTTTAGCTGTTCAAGAATCGCCGGGTTTTCCAGCGTCGAAATGTCCTGCGTAATTTCTTCGCCCTTGGCAATGGCGCGCAACAGGCGACGCATGATCTTGCCGGAGCGCGTCTTAGGCAGGTTGTCACCAAAGCGAATTTCGTCCGGCTTGGCGATTGGGCCGAGTTCCTTGCTGACCCAGTTACGCAGACTTTCCGAGATTTGTTTTGCGGTAGCGGCATCCTCCGGCCGCGAGCCTTTCAACACCACAAATGCCACTATGGCCTCCCCTTTTATATTATGCGGCTTTCCGACAACAGCGGCTTCCGCCACCAACGGATTGGACGCCAGCGCAGATTCAATTTCCATAGTTCCCAAGCGATGGCCGGATACTTTCAGTACGTCGTCGATGCGTCCCAGGATCCAGAAATAACCATCTTCGTTGCGGTGTGCTGAATCGCCCGCCAGGTAGGCGCCTTTCATTTCCTCAGGGAAGTAGCCTGTGCGATAGCGTTCATCGTCGCCCCATATGGTACGGATTTGGGACGGAAAAGAACGTTTGATGACGAGAAAACCCCCGTGTTGGTCATGCACTTCCTCGCCCGCTTCGTTGACGATGGCGGCCATTATGCCGGGCAGCGGCAGGGTGCAGGAACCAGGTTTGGTTGCCATTGCTCCCGGTAGAGGTGCAATCATGTGGCAGCCAGTTTCGGTCTGCCACCAGGTGTCTACGATGGGACAGCGAGACTGGCCGACCATGGTGTAATACCACATCCATGCATCCGGGTTGATCGGCTCGCCTACGCTACCGAGCAGACGCAGACTGGAAAGGTTGTATTGCTTCGGTAATTCGCCACCTAGTTTAATCAGCGAGCGAATTGCGGTTGGCGCAGTATAGAAAGTGGTGACCTGATGATCCTGAATCATCTTCCAGAAACGGCCGGCATCGGGCCAAGTGGGCACGCCCTCGAATATCACTTGTGTCGCACCCATCGCCAGCGGGCCATAGGTCACATAGCTGTGGCCAGTCACCCAACCCACGTCAGCGGTACACCAAAAAACATCAGTAGGCTTATAGTCAAATACCCATTGCATGGAAACCATGGTGCCAAGCAGATAACCGCCGCTGGAATGCAGCACCCCTTTGGGTTTTCCGGTAGAGCCTGAGGTATATAAAATAAATAATGGATGCTCCGCGCCGACCCATTCCGGTTCGCATGTAGTTGAGAGATCGGCGATCACGTCATGCCACCACAGATCATGTTTCGCATTCCACTGCACATCATTGCCCGCGCGCTTATAAACAATCACGCTATGCACTGAATCGCAACCGCCCATGTTTAACGCCTCATCCACGGCGGGTTTGAGCGGCATCATCTTGCCGCCGCGAATTTGCGCATCGGCGGTAATAACGGCACACGCCTGCGCATTTTCGATACGCTCATTCAGGCTTCTGGAAGAAAAGCCGCCAAAAACGACCGAATGGATTGCACCAATGCGCGCACATGCCTGCATCGCTACCACTACCTCAATGCTCATGGGCATATAGATAACTACACGATCGCCCTTCTGAATATTGCGCGACTTTAGTGCATTGGCGAACTGGCACACGCGGGCGTGTAACTCGCGGTAAGAAATCCTGGTCACCGTGCTGTCGTCCGCCTCGAAAATCAGCGCGGTTTTTTCAGGTTGCGTCGCCAGATGCTTATCCAGACAATTATAAGAAACATTCAATTCGCCATCCGCAAACCACTCGTAAAATGGCGCGCGACTCTCATCCAATACCGTATTGAAAGGCTTGCTCCATACGATATGCTCGCGTGCCAGCCGTGCCCAATACTCTTCATAGTTTTGTGCCGCCTCCGTGCACATGGCCTGATAGGCTGCCATGCCAGAAATATTAGCCTGTTCGACGAATGCATCGGCAGGATGAAAAACGCGGGTTTCGTGCAAAACTGATTCGATGTTGGTGGACATGGTGCTCCCTCGGTATGGTTAACGTTTCGTAATTAGTGGGATCGAATGTAGATTTTTTTCGGGTACCGTCAACAATAAAGCTCACTGATATAGCAAGCAAACACACTACCTCGACTTAATACTTTATTCACCTGGAAGAACAACTGCACAGCGAGGTCATGGAGCGGCTTCAGATAACCGCGTTATTTCTGCCATAATAATCGGTTATTTACCAATCCGCAGTAAAAAAATCCTGCAGTGGATGTTTTTTAAGAAACTTACGTGAACGAATCATCCACTCTTTCTCCGATAGCCGATTACGCGGCTCAATGGCCTGTATCGGCCGACCGTCTTGTATTGAGACTGCTTGAGCCAGGATCCAATCCGCAAAATGTTGTGCTGATACCGCCATCTGCTGCACCGAATGGGCCGCTGGTATCCTGCCTGATGGTCAGTCGTGGCCGACTGTTGCCGGCGCGTCATGCCATTGAGTGTTTCCGCTGCCAAACCTATCGGCAACGTGAACTGGTAATCATTGATGACAACCCGGCATCTGAGCTGGTGGAATTTCTGGCGGTTTTGGACGATCCGATGATTCGCCACATTATTTTGCCGGCAAGCCAAGGGAGTCTGGGTAGCCTGCGCAACCGTGCGTTGGCCGAATCGCGCGGTGACATGGTCTGCCAGTGGGACGATGATGACCTGTTTGATTCGCGCCGACTCGCTTGGCAGGTGGAGGCTCTGCAGACGTGCAAGGCACAAGCTTGCTTCTTGCATCGTTGGACGCTGTGGTGGCCGGCCGAGCGCCGCATCGCGGTGTCCTGCGAGCGCATATGGGAAGGCAGTATGCTGGCGCGGCGTGCGGCAGTGCCGGACTATCCGGATCAGCGGCGAGGCGAGGACACCGTGGTCACCGGGCAGATCATTGCAGGCCACCGCGTGGTGCTGATGAATGCGCCAGAGCTCTACTGCTATACCATTCACGGCGGTAATACTTTCCACTACCAGCATTTCCTTGGCATCTACAACGCGGCCAGTGAGTTTGCGGGTCGTCATGCCTATGAAGACCATCTGCAACTGCTTGGTCGTCGATTGCCAATCCTGGATTACGCTGTTGCATTGGAACTGGGAGGCAGCCTGGCCGCCTATCGGCGTCCGCAGCCAGTACCAATGCCAGATCGATTCATCGACCCGGCACAGCCGCGCCCCGGATGGTCGCCGTTGTGCAGCAAGCCGCGCGTATCGATCATTGTGCGCAGTATGGGCCGCAGCTGTCTGGCGGATGCCCTGAATTCGCTGGTAGCGCAGTCCTATCGTCAATTTGAAGTGGTGGTGGTGGATGCCACCGGCGGGCGTCATCCGCCATTGCCGGCAACCATTGCGGCGGATGAGCGCTTTCGTCTGGTGTGTGCTGGCCGTCCATTGAAGCGCCCGGCGGCGGCAAATTTCGGCATAGAAGCAACCACTGGTGAATACATCGGTTTCCTGGATGACGACGACCTGTTTGATCCCGAACACGTCGCGCTGCTGGTTCGCCGCATACTCAAGCCGGATCACCCGGACATGGTATATGCCGGTTTGTGGCTGGTCGATCGCTATCACCGCCTTACCCGAAAGCAATGCAATCCTTTCAATCCGCTGATGTTCCAGTTCTTCAATCTAATCCCGGCAATCTCCGTATTGTTTCATCGCCGTGTGATTGAACTCGGCTGCCGTTTTGATGAGAACCTGGAAGTCTTCGAGGACTGGGATTTCTGGCTTCAGCTCGCGCCACATGTGCGCATAGAGCGCATCGAAGAGCCGACGCAGTATTACTTCATCGAGGCCGGAACATCCGGCTGCAGCATCGGATTGAACGCCGATCCGGCACGTACCGGACACTACTCAAAACGCGTGCGTCAGCGCTGGGAGCCTTGTAGTTTTGCGCTGTGGCGCGAATACACCGCGCTGGTGCATGACCTGCTTGCTCGATTTCACGATGGCGAACGCGCTGAACTGCGCCCCGCGATGCGGGCGCTGCTGGGGCGTTATCCTGAAGAACCGAACATTGAATTCCACCTCGGACGCAGCTATCACGCAGAAGGCCATGTTTTCAGTGCGCTTCGGCTTTATGAGTCGGCCGTTTTGCACAACCGCAGCTGCCCGGAATTCATACTGTCGCTGGCACGACTTTGGGAGGTTCAAGGTTCGCCGGAAGACGCACTGTCATGCCTGGAAGAAGCACGCTCAGCACTAATAGTTCAGACACAGGTAGTGGATGCCGAAATTACTCGCCTGAAACGCCTGGTCAACAGCCGCCAGACTTCCCCGGAAAAAGGAGCGGGCGGTGGACGCATTGGCCGCAATGAACCCTGTTCATGTGGCAGCGGTGCGCGTTACAAACATTGTTGCGGCCTACATGGTGCTCGGCCAGCGTTGGCGGTTGCAGACCAGTCGTTGCAGGCGGAATGCGACCGGCTACAGATGGCCGGTATAAAACACTACCGGCGTGGCGAACTGCTCGCCGCTGGCGAGTCTTTGGCAGCAGCCAATACATTGCTGCCGGGTCAGACTATGGTCAATCATGCGCTGGCACTACTGGCATTTGATCAGGGCGCGCTTGAGGAAGCTGCGCGTTATGCCGATGCTGCACTGGCCGCGACCACCGACCCGATTATCACAAGCTTTCATCGCCAATTGAATTACCGACGGCGCCGCATCGCCGAAGCGCAACTACTGCGCGAAGCTCTACGCGCTTCGGGGCGTCTTTTGTCAGCCGAGGGCGTGCGTCTTGCGTTGGAGGCCGCGCAGACCATACTGGTGTTGCGCTGCAATGAGACTCTTCCGCTGGTCAAGGATGATTTCAATGGTTGGCAGGGCGGGCACCATTTCTTGCAGCGCGATATAGAGTCACTGCCGGATGTCGCGCTTTCAAAGTGGCCTGAGCAAGGTGGCATGTTGGTGATCGACGGGGTGCCCGATGTTCTGCCGCCACTTCTGGATTCGCAACTGCGGGCACAAGTACTGATTCGAGTTACCCGAGATTGCCCAACCATGTTGTTCGAAATCGCTCATGCCGTGCCCGGCGTTATTGGCCTAGTCTATCCCGACGATACCACTGCGCGACAAGTCTGCCTACCTGGGCTGGTTTTGCGGCCGACGCTGCCGCCTGCCGCATTCGAGATCGCGCGCCCAACACCCGGAATCACTTTCCGGGTCGGGCTGCGCGGTAGTTGCGAAGTTGATGGCCTGCATCCGCTTGATGCAGTGCTGATCCGCCGCCTGCTGGCCAGCAGGTTATCGGTAAGCGTGCATGGTGGCACGCCATTGCTGCGTCATTTTCCGCCATCGGCGCTGCCGTCGGGGCTACAATTGCAGGGCTTCGATGCGTCGCAGGAAGATTTTCTCGCCGACATCGACTGCCTGGTGCTTCGACGCGCACCGCTGGCAAGTGGTGAAGCCGCGCTTGGCTTTGTCGCCGGCGCGCTGGCAGCGGGATGTCCGCTGATCTGTGCGGATGGGCTGCCGGGTGCCGAGTTGATCATTGACGGTCGCAATGGCTTTCTAGTCGCCGCCGGAGACGAGGCAGCAATCTGCGAGCGTATTGCACAACTGCGCGAGAATGCGACTCTCATGCAATCCATCTCCGCAGAGGCTCGTGCGACCGCCCGCCGGTATTTGGCCGCGCAGGACTTGGGCCGCTGGACGCGCGTTCATCTGGGTCTGGAGGTCTGATGCGCGGCATAAAACTGATTTCCTGGTCGGGCACATCGGGTTACGCGCTGGCGGCGCTAGATTATTTGCGCGGCCTGGTAGCGCAGCAGGTGCCGGTCGAATGGGTGCCGCTATGCTCCGCGCCAGATGGCTTTGTGCCTTGGCGCGCGGACCTTGGCATTGATGCACTCGACTTCTTTCCAGCATTGTCGAATGATCCAATGCATGCCGATCTGCCGCAGCTTATCGAGCGCTGTTGCAAACCCTGCGACTACGACACCGTACTGGTGCATCTGCCGCCGGAATTCTGGCCGGTGTACTTCGAACCCGGACAGCGCAATATCGGCTTCACTGCGTGGGAAACCGATCGTCTCCCGCCACACTGGCCCTCGCTGCTCAACCTGGCTGATCGCGTGCTGGTGCCCAGCAGCATGAACCGCGAGGTGTGCGAGCGTTGTGGAGTTGTGGTGCCAGTGCGCGCGGTGCCGCACATGCTGCGCGAAATTCCGCCGCCGGTGTCGGACGAACGACGCTGGCAAATACGTGCCGAGCTTGGCATTGGTCCGCATACCACGGTGTTCTATTCGATCAATACATGGGAACCGCGCAAGGGTACCTACGACCTCTTGAGCGCCTTTGCAAACGCCTTCTCTGACGCGGATGATGTACTACTATTGTTAAAGCCCGCGCCACGAAGTATCGGTGCGCCGCCGTCCTATACTGTCGAGCCGGTCGCGGATTTGCTTGCAAAATGGCTCCAAGGCGCCGCGCGCGGGCGCAAGGCCGGCCTGCCGCCGATCCGCGTGATCGGGGACAACCTGTCCGGCGAACAAATCGAGGACTTGCACCGCGCCGGGGACGTGTTTGTTTCGCTTACACGCGGCGAAGGCTGGGGCATGGGCGGCTGTGAGGCACTGGCACGCGGCCGCCCGGCAATGATGACCGGATGGAGCGGTCAACTCGACTACCTTGGCAATGAATGGCCGTGGCTGGTGAATCACCGTCTGACACAGCTGACACCATGGCCGCAGCAGGCAAACTTCCTTGCTACTCAACGATGGGCGCAAGCCGACCTGGCGCATGCTGCCGAATTGATGCGCGGTCTGCACCGAAATCTGCCAGCGGCCATGACGCACGCTACGCAGGCCGCCGAAGCGCTGCGCCAGCGGCTGTCGATGCAACAAGTGACCGAACATTTACTGGAGAGTCTGGATGACTGAGATACCGCGCATCTTCCATTTTGTGTTCGGGTTGAGACCGCAGAATGAGCCGTTTCACCTGTTGCACTACCTATGCCTGAAATCATGCCGCCAGGTCAATCAGCCTGAGGCAATCCACTTTCACTACCTCAACGAGCCTTGGGGATATTGGTGGGACCGCATCCGACCGCACCTGGTGCTGCATCATGTCGAACCGGAGCCATTCGTTCGTGATAGCTCCCGCTATGCCAACACGCCTGAGGGACGCATCATCCGCCAGCGCAACCTCGACTACGCGCACGAATCAGACTTCATCCGCATGAAAGCGCTGCAGACTTGGGGCGGGGTATATGCCGACATGGACACGCTATTCCTGCAGCCGATTCCGGACGAGTTCTACCGCGAGGAGTTTGTCATCGGCACGGAGCAGGACGAGATAGAAGAGCGCGATCCAATGAAACGTTCGCTGTGCAACGCGTTGATGCTGGCACGGCCGGAATCAGCCTATTTAGCGCGCTGGCTGCAGAACATGTACCTGGTATTCGACGGCACCTGGAGTCGTCACTCCTGCCAGGAGGCGACGAAAGTGCGGCAACAAATCCCGGATACCGTGCGCGTGCTGCCCAAGCGCTGCTTCCACCGACACGGCGCCGACCCGGTTGGTGTGCATACGCTGTTCGAAGGACTTGATGAGGATTTCTCGGGCATGTACTCGATGCACTTGTGGGCGCATCTGTGGTGGGACGAATGGCGCACCGATTTCACCATAGTGCATGGCGGCATGATCGACGAAGACTACGTGCGTTACGCCGAGACCACCTACGCGCTAGCGGCGCGAAGGTTTATTGACTGAAGCAGGCGGACGCACTGCACACCTGTGATCCCCGGCACGTAGGGCATTAAGGCAATACTGAACAAGTCTCTCCGTTCGGGCTGAGCCTGTCGACGACATATGCAACTTATTGATTTGCAGGGAGTGCGTTTCGACAAGCTCAACGCGAACGGAGGGACTTGTTCAGCGTAGCCTTGAATGAGCTACCATCTTGTCTCGTAACGTCATGTGAAAAACATATGGATCGGACAGAACGTTTTTACAAAATTGAACAACTGCTGATTTCACGTCGGGTAGTGCCAATTTCCATCTTTCTGGAAGCGCTTGGGATTTCGCAGGCTACTTTCAAGCGTGATCTGGACTACCTTCGTGACCGCATGAACATGCCCATCGAGTGGGATCGGAACGCAAAGGGGTATCGGTATGTCACAACCAATCCAAATGACAGACCCTCCACGTTGCCTGGAATGTGGTTCAGTGCATCAGAAGTGCATGCCCTATTGACGATGCAACACTTGCTCGCCAATCTTGGCAATGGATTGTTGAGCAACCATATCGCACCCTTGCAGACCCGCCTAAAAGCCTTGCTTGGCAGCGCTGACCATAGTGTTGAAGAAGTGGAAAAACGCATCAAGCTGGAGCACGCCAGCAGACGTGCCATGCCCCTTCAGTGTTTTGAGGCTATCGCCACGGCAACATTGCAACGGAAGCAACTGCGGATCACCCACTTCAACCGCCAGAGCGGGCAACAAAACACCCGCATTATTTCGCCCCAGCAACTTCTGTTCTATCGAGACAACTGGTACGTCGATGCATGGTGCCATCTGAGAGAAGGAATCCGCAGCTTTTCCATTGATGCTATCCGCCATACGGAATTGGTAGAGACACCCGCAATTGAATTGTCGCAACTTGAACTGAAGGAATATTTCGAGAAAGGCTACGGTATATTCTCAGGCACAAAAGTGGCTTGGGCAAAACTCAGGTTTACCCCAGAGCGGGCACGATGGGTCTCCACTGAACAATGGCATCCCGAGCAAAAATCTCGATTTGATAAAGAGGGATATTATTGCCTGGAAGTCCCCTATTCCGATGACCGCGAACTATTGATGGACATACTCAAGCATGGCACTGAAGTCGAAGTCATAGCACCTATGGCATTGAGAGGCAGCATTCGAAAATTGCTTGAATCTGCTTTGTCGCAATATAAAACCTGAAATTTATTTCAGTAGCTCACGCCATGAGCCACACCCCCCACTATCATGGGTTCATCCAAATTAATTCAATCAGGAGAAACCCATGAGGAAAGAAATAAAATTTGACCCAGACCGGATGGTATTTTTCGGGTGTATGTTTGGTGGAATTGTGCTGGCTGTTGTGAATATGGTTTATTGAGAGATCAATGGGGGTTTTGTGGCAGGCTCAGGTTTGAAAACATCGGGAGTGGGCATGAACGGTAAGCAAGAAAACTTGGCGCTTGCACATGTTCGCCAAAACGACGGCGGTGAGTGGCGCGAACATTTGCTGGACGAACATCTGAGCGGTGTGGCTGCGCTGGCTGCTGATTTTGCCGCTGATTTTGATTCCAGTGACTGGGCGAGCATGGCCGGGTTATGGCACGACTTGGGCAAATACAGCATGGAGTTTCAACGGTATATCAAAACTGTAAGTGGATACGACAGGGCAAATGCGCACATTGAAGGTAGTGCGCCCGGTCGCGTTGACCATTCCACTGCCGGCGCGATACACGCAGTTAGACAGCTCGGCGCGCATGGACGGATTCTGGCCTATTTGATCGCGGGGCATCATGCGGGATTGCCTGACTGGCACGCGGCAGAAACGGGAGGAAAAGCACTCTCCATCCGATTAGGGGCAGAACAAAACCACTTGCTCGACCGCATACCAGCGCAAACCGTTCCACAAGAAATCCTCACGCAGCCCAAGCCAACTACCAAGCTGCGCGGCGGTGCTGAGGGTTTGCACTTGTGGCTGCGGATGCTGTTCTCCTGTTTGGTGGATGCGGACTTTCTCGACACTGAAAAATTTATGAATGATGCTCAGTCGGCTGCCCGATCTGGATATCGTGACATAGCCGATCTGATGGATCGTTTCGACAAACACATGGCAGCTCTAGCGGTGAACGCAGACAACACACCAGTCAATGCTATTCGTGCTGATATTTTGCTCCAGTGCCGTGAGAAAGCTGCACTTGCTCCGGGACTGTTTTCACTTACCGTGCCCACCGGTGGCGGCAAAACTATGTCCGGCATGGCCTTCGCCTTACGACATGTCATACAGCACAAAAAGCAGCGCATCATTTACGTCATTCCCTACACCAGCATCATCGAACAGACGGCGGGTATATTCCGCGACATATTTGGTGACAACGTAGTCGAGCATCATGCCAACCTTGACCCAGACAAGGAGGATGCGCGCTCCCGTCTGGCGACGGAGAACTGGGATGCGCCCATCATCATCACCACCAATGTGCAGTTTTTTGAATCGCTGTTTGCCGCGCGCACTAGCCGTTGCCGCAAGTTGCACAACATCGTCAATAGCGTGGTGGTGCTGGACGAGGCGCAGTTGTTGCCACCGGAATTCTTGCAACCGATTGCCGATGTCATGAACCAGTTGGCAAGTCATTACGGTGTGACGTTCGTGCTTTCCACCGCCACCCAGCCTGCGCTCCGTTCGTTCCAATCTTTTGGCGGCAAGCCTTTTCGCGGACTGGATGAGGTGCGCGAAATCATGGATGACCCCGATGCCTTGTATCAGAAATTGAAACGGGTGGAAGTCAGCGTTCCAAATGATCTGCAAACACCGCGCGACTGGGAAAGTGTCGCGACAGAACTGATCCAGCATCCATCTGTGTTGTGCATCGTCAGTCGCCGCGACGATGCGCGCGAATTGCACTGCCTGATGACCGCAAAGGAAGATGGCAAAGACACGTTACATCTATCCGCGCTGATGTGCGGCGAACACCGCAGCAAAGTCATTGCCGACATCAAGGCACGATTGAAGCGCAACGAACCGGTGCGCGTCATTAGCACCCAACTGGTTGAAGCCGGTGTGGATGTGGACTTCCCAGTGGTGTATCGCGCTTTGGCTGGACTTGATTCAATTGCGCAGGCGGCGGGACGCTGCAACCGCGAAGGCAAGCTGGATGGTTTGGGGCGGGTAGTGGTTTTTATACCGCCGAAACCAGCGCCTCCCGGCCTGTTGCGGCAAGCAGCACAAATCTCAGTGAGCTTGCTGTCTGGAGACACAAGCAATGCATTGGGTCGCGATCTTGCCAAGCAATTTTTTGAACACCTCTATGTGCGCGCACCATCACTCGACAAACACGGCATCCACGAATTACTCACGCAAGACGCGCGTGATTGCCAAATTCAATTCCGCACCGTAGCGGAAAAATTCAAGCTGATAGACGACAGTGCCTACCAGACCATATTAGTTCGCTATGGCAACAACGACACGTTGCTCGGAAAGCTGGGAAAAGAAGGTCCGCAACGCTGGTTGATGCGTAAACTGCAACGCTACTCGGTTAACATCCCCAAGCGATTATTTGCACAACTCGCAAAGCAAGGCGATGTGCGCGAGATATGGCAAGGTATCTATGCACAAGTTGGCGACACGCTATACGACAAGACACTTGGCGTAGTGATTGATGGCAACATAACACCAGATGAGTTGGCAATATGAATACCGATTATTCATGCAACTCAACGAGAAATTATCCCCCTCTGTCCGTTCGCCCTGAGCTTGTCGAAGGGTATGGATTTACAATACATGTGGTTCGACAAGCTCACCACGAACGGTCTGATGGAATGAATAAAAATCAGGGAAGAAAAACATGAAGACATTTTGTTTGGAGGTGACAGGTGATTTTGCCTGCTTCACCCGGCCTGAAATGAAGGTCGAGCGCGTCAGCTATGACGTGATGACACCCTCTGCCGCCCGCGCCGTGTTCGAGGCAATCCTGTGGAAGCCTGCCATCCGTTGGCATGTAACCAAAATCGAAGTTCTGAAGCAGATCAAGTGGATCACGCTGCGGCGCAACGAAGTGGGCGCAGTAATTTCGTCGCGCAACGTGCAAACCGCCATGAACAGCGGCAGCGGCGACCTTGGCCTTTATATTGAAGACGAACGCCAGCAACGTGCTGGACTGTTCCTACGCGATGTCGCCTACCGCATCCATGCCGGTTTTGAAATGCAAGATGCCGCAAAACACAAACCCAACTTTCCGCATCTTTCCAAACATCGCGTCAACGATGCCGACGAACAGCGCGCCGCCGACGAAGCGAACTCGCCCGCAAAATTTCTAAACATGTTTGAGCGCCGCGCCAGCAAAGGCCAGTGCGTGAATCAGCCATATCTGGGATGCCGCGAATTTGCTGCCAGCTTTCGCTTGGTCAAAGATGCTGCTGCCGAACCTGCGCCGATAGCAGAAAGCCTTGATCTGGGCTGGATGCTGCACGACATGGACTACAGCAACGTCACCAGCCCCAGCCCGCGCTTTTTCCGCGCCGAGCTGAAAAAAGGTGTACTGGATTTAGCCGACGTGGAGGTGCGGGGATGATTCTTCAGGCGCTATGCGATTACTACGAGCGCAAGCCGGTCTTACCTCGTCTGGGCTTTGAAACCAAGGCCATTCCATTTGTGATCGAAATCAATACTGCTGGGCAGTTCGTGCAAATTGAAGACACGCGGACTCTTGAGGGAAAAAAGAAAATTGGGCACAACTTTGTAGTTCCACAGGGTGCCAAAAGAGCATCGAACGTCGCGGCGAATATCTTATGGGACAACGCCGAATATGTACTTGGCATACCTGATACAAAAAAACTGGCTGATAGAGAAACCAAAGGCAAAGGAGATGTGTATCTTGCTCGCGTGAAGGAAATGCACGAGGCTTTCGTTGCGGAGATACAAACATGCATAGTCGCCATACCAGATGACGCCGCATTAAAAGCAGTATCCAAATTTTTGAAATCCCCAGACAAAGCCCGAATGGAGGCTCATTCGTTATGGGCTGAGATTTTAGAAACCAACCCAGCAATGACATTCCGCCTCAATGGTGATCGTGATCTGGTTTGCCAGCGTCCTGCTGTACGGGCTGTGTTGGGAAATGCTAGTAGTGAAACCGAAAAGATTACCTGCCTGATAAGTGGTGATTTGGATGGTTTCGAGCGGCTGCACACAGCCATCAAAGGTGTATGGGGTGCACAAGTAGCTGGCGCAAATATCGTCTCTTTCAATCTAAGTTCGTTCAATTCTTTTGGCAAGGAACAAGGCGCCAATGCGCCCGTCGGTAAGCGCGCCGCCTTCGCCTATACCACAGCACTCAATTATCTGTTGAGCAAGGAAAGCACACAGCGCATTCAAATCGGCGATGCCTCTACCGTGTTCTGGTCAGAAAAACACACGTACCTGGAAGATACATTTGCCGGCCTGTTTGACGAGCCGCCCAAGGACGATCCGGCAAAACAAACGCGCGCCATCGAAGCACTATTCAAAGCACCGCAGACAGGCGTACTCGGCGATGAAGGCGGTAAAACCCGTTTCTACGTGCTTGGCCTTGCACCCAATGCAGCGCGTATCAGCGTTCGTTTTTGGCAGGTCGGCACAGTCGCTGAAATGTCGGCGCGGATACGTCAGCATTTTGAAGACTTGGAAATTATTCACGCCAGTTTCGAGAAGCCATATCTCTCGCTTTTCCGCCTGTTAGTTGCCACTGCATCACAAGGCAAATCGGAAAACATTCCACCGAATCTGGCTGGCGAATTCATGCGCGCGACTCTTGCCGGGCTGCCCTATCCGCAAACGCTGTTGCAAGCCGCCGTTCGCCGCATTCGCGCCGAACGTGAAGTAACCTATCCCCGCGCTGCCCTAATCAAAGCCTGCATCAATCGGCAAGCACGTTATTCACCATCCCAAGAAAAGGAAATTGCTGTGTCACTAGATGATTCCAACACCAACCCCGGTTACCGTATTGGTCGCCTTTTTGCTGTGCTGGAAAAAGCACAGGAAGAAGCGGTTAATCCCAGCGCTACGATTCGCGACCGTTTCTACGGCGCAGCTTCCAGTTCACCGGTTACGGTGTTCGCCAACCTAATGAAACTAAAAAATCACCACCTCGCCAAACTGGAGGAAGGGCGCAAACGCTATTTTGAAAAGCTCATTGGTCAGATCATGTCCGACATCAACGACTTTCCAGCACATTTGAGCCTTGCCGATCAGGGGCGTTTCGCCATCGGCTACTACCATCAACGGCAAGCCTTTTTCACCAAATCCGAATCCACCACTAAGGGAGAATAAATATCATGGCACTAACTAATCGTTACGACTTCGTTCTGCTATTTGACGTAAAAGACGGCAACCCCAACGGCGACCCGGATGCGGGCAATCTGCCGCGCATGGATGCAGAAACCGGGCGCGGCTTGGTAACTGACGTGTGCATCAAACGCAAGGTGCGCAACTTCGTAGTTATGACTAAAGACCAGGCAGAAATAACAGAATCTCTTGCCGATGGTAGAAAGAGGTTCGAAGTTTATGTCAAAGAAAGAGCCATCCTCAATGACCAGAATGAACGTGCTTACGTTGGCATTGGCAAAAAAGAATTGCTCGAAGGTGATGACAAGAAACGCAAGGGCGGTGATGCCGTTGATGAAGCACGGCAGTGGATGTGTCGCAATTTCTACGATGTGCGCACCTTTGGCGCAGTTATGTCCCTCGGTATCAACTGTGGTCAAGTACGTGGTCCGGTACAGCTCACCTTCGCCAGATCTGTCGATCCTGTCGTGGCATTAGAGCATTCAATTACGCGCATGGCAGTTGCCACCAAAGCGGAAGCGGAAAAACAAGGCGGCGATAACCGCACCATGGGACGCAAGTTCACCGTGCCCTATGGCCTGTATGCCGCCCACGGCTTTGTGTCTTCCTTCCTCGCCAAGCAAACCGGCTTCGACGAAAACGATCTGGAATTGCTCTGGCAGGCACTGGCACAAATGTTCGAGCATGACCGCTCCGCCGCCCGAGGCGAAATGACCACGCGCGGGCTCTACGTCTTCAAGCATGACAGCGAATTGGGCAACGCCCCAGCGCACAAGTTATTCGAGTTGATTCAGGCGAAGAAAAACTCTGATGAACCTGCGCGCGACTTTGCTGATTACACCGTTTCAGTGAAAGAAGCGGCTATACCTGCGGGAGTTACGTTGCAGCGGAAAGTCGGTTGATTGCGATTGTCGTGAGGTGGTGCACGACCATAGTCAAAGACAATATCGAAATCTCAGCGTCGACCAACCCAATACCCGGGTCGGCGGCTATGGTGGGCAACAGAAATAACGCGGACAGTATTATCTTGCAGCCGGTAAATCAGGGAATATGGGAAGCCATGGAGAGGCAACGTCCGCGTGTTGTGTGCACCACTTTCACCCAGTGCGGCGAACTGGTTGAGAAGGTTGAGTGCACCATCAAGCTCTTCGGTGAAATCTTCCGCCGCAATAAGCGCGCCTTCGCCGATATACCAATCGACCACCGCATCGGCGTCGGCTTGCGCCTCGGCGCTAAGGCTGACTCGAATCGGTTTTGGCGGCATGGATTTTTGAGCGGAGATGCGCCATCACTTCATCGGCGGGAATCCATTTAGTGCGCCCGGCTTCCATGTCCGCCACGCGCCGCGCAATTTCGTCATCCCATGCTTTGGCGATGGCTTCCGGTGATTCTTCCGGCTCGCCTTCGAGGCTGACGATCAAACGATGGATCAGCTCGCCACGCTCTTTGGGCGACAGTTGTAAAGCCTGGTTTTCCAGTTCTTCCAAAATTGCAGCCATGCTGTCCTCCGTAAATGCAAAAGTTGTATGCATATGATAGCACCACTGACATGAACGAAGCTGCCGACCCCATCATGCTTTCTGCCCTCCAGCACTGGAGCTATTGCCCGCGCCAGTGCGCGCTTATTCATGTCGAGCAGGCATTCGATGAAAATGTTTTCACCATGCGTGGCAATGCGGCGCATGAGCGGGTGGATGATCCGGGATTTGAAACTTTCGAGGGCGTGCGTGCCGAGCGTGCATTGCCGGTGTGGTCGGAGCGGCTGGGGCTGATCGGTAAATGTGACGTGGTGGAGTTTCATCCCGACGGGCATATCTTTCCGGTGGAATACAAACATAGCAAGAAGCGCGAAAAAATCCACGACGATCTCCAACTTGCCGCGCAGGCAATGTGCCTAGAGGAAATGACCGGCAAGGTCATTACGCATGGTGCGATTTATCACCACGGTTCGCGGCGCAGGCGTGAGGTGGCAATTACGCAAGAATTACGCGACAAGGTGAAAGAAGCTGTGAACGCCATTCGCGCCATGATCGATTCCGGCAAGCTGCCACCTCCGGCCAATGACGCGCGCTGCAAGGAGTGTTCGCTGAAGGAAATTTGCCAGCCTCAGGCTGTCGCTGAACGTGCGGTGCAGCATAGCCTGCTGGAAACTTTGTTCGAGCCGGAGGCTAGATAAAAATGGCGCGCCAGTTGCTCAATACCCTCTACGTCATGACACCAAATTCCTATCTCCATCTGGAGAATGACACGCTACGGGTGGATGTGGAGCGCGAGAAAAAGTTGCAAGTGCCGCTGCATCATCTTGGCAGTGTGGTGTGTCTCGGCAACATCATGCTTTCCCCTGCGTTGATGCATCGCTGTGCGGATGACGGTATCAGCCTGGTGTTGCTGAATAATCAAGGGCGATTCAAGGCGCGGCTCGAAGGCTCGGTATCCGGCAACATCCTGCTAAGGCAGGCGCAGCATCGCTTGGCGTTGGATGAGAAATTTGCGCTGGGCATTGCGCATAGCGCGATTGCCGGGAAGCTACGCAATAGCCGCCAAGTCTTGCTGCGCGGCGCGCGTGAAGCAGGGGATGAAAAAGAGTGCAGCGCACTGACGGCAGCAGCCGAAACACTCTCAAACTCATTACGCAATCTGCCGCACGCCCCCAACCTGGATGTAGTACGCGGCATTGAAGGTGATGCGGCAAAAAATTATTTCGCCGCGTTGCCACTACTGGTCAAGCGAGAAGCGCGCAATAAATTCACCATGGATGGCCGCACTCGGCGACCACCACGCGACCGATTCAATGCGCTACTTTCATTTCTTTATTCAATGCTGATGAATGACTGCCGTTCCGCGCTGGAAGCTGTCGGTCTCGACCCCCAGCTTGGTTTCTTGCATACCGTTCGCCCCGGGCGCGCAGCACTCGCACTGGATTTGATGGAAGAATTTCGCGCCATCTTCGCTGACCGCTTGGCACTCACCCTAATTAACCGTGGACAGATCGGCCCCAACGATTTTGCCGAACGTGAAGGTGGCGCGGTGCTACTCGAAGGCAACGCACGCCGCACTGTGGTAGTCGCCTATCAGGAGCGTAAACAGGAGGAAGTGATGCACCCCTTGCTTGAAACCAAGGTGCCAATTGGTCTGTTACCGTTGCTGCAAGCGCGCTTTATGGCACGTACTCTACGCGGAGAAATGGAAGGCTATCTTCCATTTCTATACCGTTAAATGCCATGCTAATTATTGTCACCTATGACGTATCTACCTTAACCGCAGCCGGTCGTAAACGGTTGCGTCGCGTCGCGAAGGTTTGCGAAAGCACCGGGCAGCGGGTACAAAATTCAGTGTTTGAGTGCAAAGTTAGCCAGATGCAGCTTGAAGAGTTAGAGCGACGACTGCTTGCCGAGATAGACGAAAAAGAAGACAGCCTGCGCTTATACCGCTTGACCGAACCAGTGGAGTTGCACATCAAGGAGTATGGGAATTTCCATACTGTGGATTTTGAAGGGACGCTGGTAATATGATGCGCGAACCTGTAGCAACGACACAAACGCGGCAGGTTCGCGTTGTGGCTAATATATTGACGAAGGATGATTTTCTGTCTTCGTTGTTTGATTGTGTGGACTCTCTGTTTGATGAAAGCAGAGGGTTCGCGCAAAGTGCGCTTTTCATCGTTGAAAGTCATGACGTTGTAAGCGGACTGTAGCGCCCGCCCCTCGGGGCGGGCGAGGATTGAAAC
>CAIRGS010000010.1 GCA_903878125.1 uncultured Nitrosomonadales bacterium
CAACGGTCAGTATTGTTATCCCTTGTTACAACACACATGCATATCTGAATCAGACTATCTGCAGCGTGCGTGGGCAAACTTTTCAGAGTATTCAGATTATTGTCGTTGATGATGGATCAACCGATCCAGCTACAATCGACTGCCTCAATCATCTTGGGGAGAATGTGCTGGTCATCCACCAGAGCAACCAAGGGTTGCCGGCTGCGCGTAATGCTGGTTTTGCAGCCGCAAGTGGGGAATTTGTACAGCCTCTGGATGCCGATGACTGGCTTGAGCCGAATGCCGTCGAGAAATTAGTCAATGTGTTGAAGCAATCCCCCGAGGCAGGTTTCTCCTTCTCTCATATCTGCATGGAGGGAGAAGGAGAAGGCATACTTACCAAACACTACAATTTTTTTGAACAACTGTTTCTTAATCAGCTGCCGTACTGCCTGATGCTTCGCAAATCACTATGGCAGACAGCTGGCGGGTACGACGAGAAGATGCGGCATGGCTATGAAGACTGGGAATTCAATATCCGCCTCGGCAGCATGGGGCATTTCGGCTCAGCCGTGCCAATGCCTCTCTTTCATTATCGTGTCTCTCGAGATGGGATGCTACTCCGCACATCAAACAAAATACATGGCGAAATTTGGGAGAGCATTCGTCACAAACATGCCGAGATATATGGAGCCACCAACCTATTTCGTTTGTGGCATGAATGGCGGCGACATCCATCAACATATCCACTGTGGATATACTTCGGCTGGCTAATAATAGCCCAACTACTGCCAAGTCGCACTTTTACAGCGCTCTTCCGGGTACTGCGCAGATACTCGCACGGACGACGTGTGACTGCATCCGTAACGGAGACATGATGCACTTGCTCCAACTGACCACCAAAGCTAATCTGGGCATTCATTTGAATCTCCACAATACTCGTCGGCCGCATCAGTTGATCGAGGACAAAATGCCTGCTGAAATCAACTGCACCAGCATGCTGAAAACATCAGAAATAAATCTGGAGAATACTCAGAGAGTACCAAATATTTCGCACGTCTCCATGATTGACCTGTTGCAAACAAACAAGATCCTCACAGTTCCTACAAGTTAAGACAGAAATTGGAACAGAAAGTAAAGATGCGCCTATACGAAATTCGCCATCGAACCTGCTCGCAACCGCTTTTGAGCTGATTTACCAGCAAGCCTGTATAAGGGAGTGTAGTGATGTGTGGATTTGCTGGTTTTCTTGGAGGAACTGCTCTGTATGGCACGGCTGGCGAGCAAGCTTTGCTTCAACGCATGGCCGATCCCCTAATCCACCGCGGCCCGAATAATGGCGGATACTGGTGCGATGTGAATCATCGCATTGGCCTGGGCCATCGTCGATTATCAATTGTGGATTTGTCACCAGCCGGGCATCAACCCATGCACTCTATAAGTGGTCGGTATGTGATTGCGTTCAATGGCGAAATTTATAACCACCTGCTATTGCGGCAGGCCTTGGAGGCCATTTGTCAAAACCCCATCTGGCGCGGGCATTCCGATACCGAGACGCTGCTGGCAAGTTTTGATGCGTGGGGTATTGAAGCTACAATTAAAAAGTCCATCGGTATGTTTGCTTTTGCCATATGGGACAAACAAACCCACACTCTAACCTTGGGGCGTGATCGCCTTGGTGAAAAACCACTCTACTACGGATGGCAAGGAGATACTTTTCTGTTCGGCTCAGAGCTGAAAGCTCTCAAGGCGCATCCTGCCTTCCTGGCAAAGATTGATCGCAATTCGCTAGCTCTTTTGATGCGCCACAACTGTATTCCCGCACCGTATTCCATCTACCAGTGCATTGCCAAGCTGCAACCAGGCTGTTTGCTGACGGTTTCGTTGAATCAACGTGAAATGTGCCTATTGCCCTACTGGTCTGGGAAACAGGCGGTAGAAGATGGCTTAGCACAGCCGTTTAAAGGCAGCCCCAGCGAGGCTGTGGATGCACTTGAAAAATTACTCAGAGATGCAGTGGGCCAACAAATGATGGCTGATGTGCCGCTGGGTGCTTTCCTTTCCGGCGGGGTGGATTCTTCCACGGTGGTCGCTCTGATGCAGGCGCAATCGAGTCACCCTGTCCGTACTTTTTCCATTGGTTTTAATGAAGATCGATACAATGAGGCACAGCATGCAAAGACAGTGGCACAGCATTTGGGTACTAAACACACCGAGCTGTATGTCACCTCCAAAGATGCGTTGGATGTAATCCCACATCTGCCCAGTCTGTATGACGAGCCCTTTGCTGACTCATCGCAAATCTCCACATTTTTGGTGTCGAAAATGGCTCGGCAAGATGTGACTGTCGCGCTATCTGGGGATGCAGGAGATGAACTATTTGGTGGCTATAACCGCTATGTATTGACCAATCGTTGGTGGTCCCATTTGAAAAATTTACCCATGGGTATAAGACAAGTGCTGGCAAGCTCAATTACCGTTGCTTCTCCCCAATCATGGGATACTTTCTTAAAGCCGTTACTGACCGTATTGCCCAGAAGTGCGAGCGTAACCAATGTGGGCGATAAACTGCACAAGGGTGCCGGTGTATTGACTAGTCGGTCAGCAACAGAGCTTTATCGCGGCATGGTGTCTCACTGGTCTGACCCTGAATCCCTCGTGTTGGGGGCAAAGGAATATGCCACTGTACTTACTGATCCAACCCGACAACCGCTAATAAATGGTGAAATTGAGAAAATGATGGCTCTGGATATGCTGAGCTATTTGCCCGATGACATCCTAACTAAAGTGGATCGTGCCGCAATGGG
>CAIRGS010000011.1 GCA_903878125.1 uncultured Nitrosomonadales bacterium
ATATAGCCGACGGGGGAAAAATCATAGAAATCCCAGTATAGGTCGCGGGATTGTTCAAGTTTAACCTGTGACTGCCGCAAGTGCTCGTTCTGCATCTCCAGTTCAACCTGATGCACCTGGAGCTCGTGCAGAAGTTCTTCGGCAGTACGCTGCGCCCCGCCCTTTTGAGGCGCGTAGGCAAGTTGCGCTTCAGCTTTCGTGCGTAGCGGATCCGGCTCGATTGGCTTCTTGCTCATGTGTCTTCCTGATGACTGTCCGGTTAAATCCGGTGTTACGTAGGGGCGAATAAATTCGCCCGGTTTACGCCCGTTTCATGCGCTTACCCACGGGCAGAGGTCGTCTGCGGGGGAGCCCGCACTTGTTTAATTCCATTGAATGCTGCTATGAAATCTTTTCAATCGCCAGCAGGATCATCTTGGTATCGCCGATTTTGTTGATGATGCTACGGGCGTTGAGCCGCATGCGTTGATAACCAATATCGGGGAAGTTGTGTTCCACTTCGTAGCCATCGAAACTCTGGTTCAGCGGCAGAATTTTTTCCAATAGTTCGCGCAACTTCGGGATATCCCACTGTTTGTTGCCCAAGCTGTAGATCGGGCGACCCATGGTGTCTTCCCGTGTAACTTGGAAGTCGCGATAAAATGAGCTGCTGGCAAATATGATTTTCAGGTTTTCATCCAGCACGAGCAGCGGTTCGCGCACGGTATCAATAATGCCCTCGGCCAGTTTCCGCGCTAACTTTTCCGCCACCTCGGCCGCAACGCGCTTGCTGATGTCGGTGAAGGTCAGCACCAAGCCATCGATTACGTTCTCCAGCGTCCGATAGGGTTGGATGCGCACCTGATACCAAATACCGCCGACGGTACGCACCTCATGCTCCTGCGGTGTCAGGGAATCCATCACAGCTTGGGCTTCTGCGAGCAGGTTTTCGTCCTCGATGTTCGACCTGATGTCGCACAATGACCGGCCCACATCCGTAGCGACCAGGCGATATATCAGCGCCGCATCACGAGTGTAACGTTTGACCTTCAGGTTCCTATCGAGAAAGATGGTGCCGCCATTGATGTTGTCAATCAGGTTTTTCATGTCGCTCTGCATCCCGAAGAGCTGCTCGATTTTGAATTGCAATTCGGCATTGACGGTGATCAGTTCTTCATTGACGGATTGCAATTCCTCTTTGGAGGTTTCCAATTCTTCGTTGGTGGATTGCAGCTCTTCGTTGGTGGATTGCAGCTCTTCGTTGGTGGATTTCAACTCTTCGTTGGCGGCTTGGTGTGCTTCTATGGTGGCTTGCAGGTTGTCCTTGACATAGGCCAACTCCTGCTCCAGATCTTCGATGCGCTGCAGTTCGGCACGCATTGGGACGCCCCCCTTGCGGCTTCCCGGTTTGCCGAGTGCCGGAAGCGCCATATCCTGGAAGCTTATAAGCAAAAATTTCCTGCTGGCATCCGCGTCAACCATCGGTTCCAAACTGATTCTCACGGCGTGGGAATCACCGTTGCTCTTGAACGACACTTCCCGACTCACGGTCGACTCACCATGGCCGGCACTGTTCAATAAAACGCGCAAATCCAATCCCAAGCCATCGCGTGCCATGTCTACCACGTTAAGCGTTGCCTGGCCGGGTCCCGGGCGCAGGTATTTTCCGGTGTCGCTATGCACAAAAAGAACGTTGCCGTTCTGGTCGGTCAACACTGCAGCGGGCGCGAAAGACTGGAGTAGTGCTCGCTTCGTCAGTTCGGCGAAGTCGGTTTCCTTGGTCTTTGTTGTCATATTAGCTCGCTCTTTTTCATTGGATTTGCTGGTCCATATATATCTGTCGGTTAGTATTGGTCGGTTGGAAACCATGGTGTTGATGGCGCCGAAAAATTTCCATTTGCGGTTAAGCGGCACGAACAGCTCGTGGTGGTTGCCGATGCTCTCCGAGGGCGAGAGGAATAGTACGCCACCCGGCTTGAGGGCATAATGAAAGGTCGGGATGAGACGATTTTGCAGTTCCGGTTCCAGGTATATCATGAGGTTGCGGCAACTGAGCAGGTCGAGCTTGGTGAAGGGCGGATCCTTGATGACGTTCTGGGTGGCGAATACCACCATCTCGCGGAGATCCTTCTTCACGCGGTAGTTACCGTCTTCCTTGATGAAGAAGCGGCGCAGCCGCTCCGGATCGATATCCTTGGCAATATTGGGCGGATAGACGCCGGCACGTGCAATGGTGATAGAGGCATCGTCGAGGTCGGTGCTGTAAATCTGGATTTTAATTTCCTGCCGGGTCTCATCCATAAACTCGCGCAGCAGCATGGCGATGGAGTAGGTCTCCTCGCCCGTGGCGCAGCCCGCCACCCAGGCGCGGAATACGTAACCATCGGGTTTATCCTGAAACAACAACGGAAGGATGTCACGCTTGAGGGTGACAAAGGCTTCGGCATCGCGGAAGAAGCTGGTGACATTGATCAGCAATTCCTTGAACAACAATTTCACCTCGGCGGGATTCTCCTTGAGGTAGCGGGCATAGTTTTCCACGTCCACGATGCAGTGCTGCGACATGCGCCGCTCGATGCGGCGGGCAATAGTGCTCTTTTTGTAGGCGGAGAAGTCGTGACCGGTGCCGGTACGCAACAGCATCAGGATGCGATTCATGCCGATCAATGCAATCGGGGCGGGTGGCGCTTCCCGGGGGGCGGCCAAGATACGCTTGTCAGCCAGCAGCACCTTCGGCATTTGTTCGACCGGGAGAACATGGGTGGCGCAGCCAGCATGGATGGCACTGACCGGCATGCCGTCATATTTCGCCGTGGCCGGATCCTGCACCAGCGAGACGCCGCCGCCGCCAAGGATGGCGCGCAAACCCAGCGTGCCGTCAGTGCCCGTGCCGGACAGGATGATTCCAATGGCATGTTCTCCCTGGTCATCGGCCAGGGAGCGCAGGAAGGCATCAATCGGCATGCGCATTCCGTGCGGTTGCTCCGGTACGCTTAGTTGCAGCACTCCGTGAAAAATGGCCATATCGCGGTTGGGCGGGATGACATAAACGACGTTGGGTGCCACGGCCATTTGGTCTTGAACTTCGACCACTGGCATGGCTGTAGCGCGCTGCAAGATTTCGGTAAGAATGCTGACGTGGGTTGGGTCGAGATGCGACACCAGCACGAAGGCCATGCCGCTGTCGAGCGGAACACTGCGGAAAAACTGTTCGAAGGCTTCCAGACCGCCAGCGGATGCACCCATGCCGACAATCGAAAATGGCGCGACCGGGGCATTTTCTACCGAAGCAACGGGGTTGGCCGGAATCACTGGGGATTTTGCATTGACCTTCTTCGTCGCTTCGTTAGACGTCATGTGGCAATTCCCTATACTGGATTGGGATAATTCCAGAAGAGTATCACTATATCGAGGCTTTTTGATTTTTTTTCCGATCGCGAGGTCAGCATATGGTTCAATTCTGGCATGATTGGATCACAAACTTCACTTCAGAACCTTAAGCAGGCATCAGACATGACCGATTTGTGCTTATACTCTCATTTTGCAAGCGTTGAGGCGCACTTCGCCCGTACATGCCAGAAAGGGTCAGCATGAGCAACAACAAGATTCGCAAGATTCGCAATCAGATAACCGCTCTCGAAAATGAACTAAATACGGCTATCGAAGAACAGAGTGATCACCTGCGTTATCAACCCGAAGGTAAACGTGTCGTATTCGAGCGAGAGATCAAGGAGGCGCACCAGATTACCAAACTAGGCGTGCTGCGCTGGTTTATGACTGTCCGCCCACAAAATTATCTCACCATGCCCATCATTTACGGATTGGC
>CAIRGS010000012.1 GCA_903878125.1 uncultured Nitrosomonadales bacterium
CGCCGGCGCGGCGATTTGCAGGATATGCAGTCGGATGGAAGAGGCCGCGTGCGTTTGGAATATCGGATTCCGGCACGCAGCTTGATCGGTTTCCAAGGTGATTTTATGACCATGACCCGTGGCACCGGACTTATCTCGCACGTGTTCGACGATTACGGTCCGGTCAAGCCGGATATGCCGGGTAGGCATAATGGCGTGCTGGTTTCTCAAGACAATGGCGAGGCCGTGGCCTATGCTTTATGGAAATTGGAAGATCGTGGCCGCATGTTCGTCAGTCCCGGGGATAAATTGTATGAAGGCATGGTCATTGGCATACACAGTCGCGATAACGACCTTGTCGTTAACCCGATCAAGGGCAAACAACTGACCAATGTGCGTTCCTCCGGCACGGATGAAGCAGTGCGCTTGACCACACCAATTCTGCTGACGCTGGAGTCTGCTGTTGAGTTTATTGATGACGACGAGCTGGTGGAGATCACTCCGCTGTCCATACGAGTGCGTAAGCGTCATCTTACTGAACAAGATCGTAAGCGTGCTTCTCGTTAGGTAAGTATTTGCTTTAAGGCAATGCTGAACAAGTCCCTCCGTTCGGGCTGAGCCTGTCGAAGCCATTTGCAGATTATTGATTTGCAAGAAGTGCGTTTCGACAGGCTCAACGCGAACGGATTTGTTCAGCGCAGCTTTAAATGTTAAACAAAAAGGGGCGTAAATGCCCCTTTTTTACGTCGAAGAAGAATGTTACGGGTATCCTCAGAAAGTCGTCGGTTCGGTTGGTGAGGGGCGATATTCCTGCCGAGCGAGCCGGAAAGGCTGATCCAGGCAACAATGACGAATACTGGATTTTCGAGTGAGGCTATGCGAGGCTGCTTGAACAACCGATACCAATGCCCGTGAGAACTTTAAAATTTCAGCTTACCGATGCCGCCGCTTTGCTTGTAGCAGAAAATTGGGAAGCGTTGCCCAAGCGGTATACGTTGCTAACGAAGCCCAATGGCCGACATCTGGAGCAAGCAGAAGCGCTACTTGGCTAAAGGCAAAATAAAAGCGTTCGAATATGCTTGCGCTATTTGCAAGTCGAGTTTGCGTAGATTTTGATAAATCTCCAGCACTTTGTCCTGCTGACCTTGGCGGGAATAGGTCTCGCCCAAGTTATACCAAGCACTTGTTTTTTCCGGTTCGATGCGAACTGCTTCCCGATAGGCGGAAATCGCTTGCTCGTATTGCTTAAGATTGCCATAAGCAATGCCCAAATTATTCCAGGCAGAGGCATACTCCGGATCAATGCGTAGCGCCTCCCGATAGGCTTGAATTGCTTGTTCGTGTTGTTTGATGTTGTTATGGATATTGCCCAGATTATTCCAGGCATCGGCATATTCAGGCTGTATGCGCAGCGCGCTTCGATAGGCTTTAATTGCCTGCTCATATTGTTTAAGGTTTTTGTGAGCAATGCCCAGGCTAAACCAGGCGTCCGCACTTACCGGTTCACTTTTCACCCACAGCTGCGAAAGCTTCAGCATTCCTTGCCAGTCTTTTTTGTGTTCCAGCGCAACTACGCGGTTAAGCCAAGCCAGTCCACTCTTTTTCGCTGCCGGCAGAGTGCCCTGAGCCCGTTTCGGCAGCTCACCTATCCAATCTACGGGCAAGGCGAAGTTAAGATTTTGTCCTTCCGCGTGATAAAACGTGGTGATGCCGATTAATTGCCCCTGATCATCGAATAACCCACCACCGCTGGAGCCGAGAGAAATCGCAGCGGAGGTCTGAATGTATTCCGAGCCTTCATGCGGGCGCAAACTGGAGATAAGTCCTTCGCTCAAGTTCAGCTCCAAATCTTCAGGTGCGCCGATGGCATAAACTCGCTGGCCTACCTTGAGTTTTTTTGCGGTACCCAGAACGACGGGGGGCGCTCGCAAATCCGGCACATTTAGCTGACACAGATCGCGACTAGGGTCTGAGTATT
Source organism: uncultured Nitrosomonadales bacterium (assembly GCA_903878125.1). GTDB lineage: Bacteria > Pseudomonadota > Gammaproteobacteria > Burkholderiales > Gallionellaceae > Nitrotoga. The sequence goes on from CAIRGS010000012.1 coordinate 1,958, forward strand.
GCATAGTGGCAGAGAATGTTTTGCCGGATTGCCGCACTTGTCGGCTTTTGCCTCTTTTCGCAACATGACAATTGGTAATGACCTGGCCAACGCCTGTCACCACGCCGCTGCCCTGCCCGATGAATTCATCCTTCGAATCGTAGATGTCTACCACCACTACGGAAGGCGACACTTGTTCAAAAATTTGTTCCGGTGTTTTGGCTGAGGCAAGCGTAGAAAGAAAAACAAGTGTGAAACTGGCAGCTAGCACTGGGTAAAAATATTGGAATCTCATGATTTCCTCATTTTC
>CAIRGS010000013.1 GCA_903878125.1 uncultured Nitrosomonadales bacterium
AATTTGTTATCTAACGTGTTTCCGATCAGCGTATCACTGAAAGTACTACCTTCAATGTGCTCTATATTTATCAGAGTGTCATTGCCATCGGCTCCACTCGCCGTCCCCGTAGTCAAATTGACTGTGACGGGACCTGAGGCGTTGTAATAGCTCGCCCAATCGTTGCCGGCCCCCCCGTCAATGACGTCATTGCCAAGGCCGCCTGTGAGAGCATCGTTGCCTGCCCCGCCGATCAGCGTGTCGTTGCCATCGTTACCATAAAGATTATTGGCTACGCTGTTACCAATAATCGTATCGCTTCCTGATCCGCCGTAGGCAATCTCAATCGTAACGTTGAGGGCAATCGCCAGATTATTCGTCATCCAGCCCGTTACGTCTGAATATGAACCGGGCGTTAGGTCAATACGTTGTGAGCCGCTATAGCCGCTTAAGTCGAGTGTATCTATGCCGCCTGCATCCCAAATCGTGACAATTGGGGCGCCGTTCCGAGAAAAATCAAATACCTCAAGTCCACTTGTGTTGTTGAAGCCATAAGTAGTATTGCCGGTCCGCGTTGCTTTATCGGCTCCATAAATTTCCTGTATAGCCAAAATATCATAAACCATAGGAGTCTGGGCATAGCGCCACGAATTGCTAGAGGACAAATGGTCAGTCGCGCTACCGTCTTCATTGGCTTCGAAATAAGACATTATCGTATAGCGGTGGGTATCTTGAGCGAACTCGGCATTATTAGAATAAGTTATTGTACCTCCACTTCCAGCATTATAGCTACCAGGATGGCTAAGGCCTAGAGTATGGCCAATCTCATGAAGATACGTTTGAAATCCATAACCGCCATAATAACCATACCCCGATTGATTAACTACAGACGCCGTACTGTGACTCGACCAGCTATCGGCCAACCATATTTCCGCACGCTGGGTAATAACATCACGACCGCCATAAACATTCGTACCAGCTTTAAAAAACCCTTCATTGCGCGCATACGACCCACCGCCTGTAGCCGATGAATATGCAAACTGGATTATTCCGGCTCCAGCAGTCGGTTCGCCCGGATATGGGTTTAATGATATTGCAATCAAGTCATCCCAAAGCTCAAACGCTTCCGCTGCTCTAGCAACCATCAGCGGCGTCATTGCAACGAAGCCGGCCTTTTCTAGACTGTAATCCAGCGGTGTCGTCGCCATGATTGCGTATTGGATAGAGCTACTATTCCACGCGTAAGTGAAGCCATCCTGCCCAAGCCAACTAGTTCGCAACTGCTCAACTATTTGAGAGCTGGTGAATATAGGCAGAGCCGCTGCGGTGGAAATTGATCCCCTCTCAGCATCCGGATCAAGGAAGCGGTGGTCAGGGTTACCGCATAAGTAACACATAATCAGCTCTCCCAACCGCACGTTTTCGGAATCTCGAACGGACAGAAATTTGAAGGCGCATTCCACCCTCCTGCGATCGCAGCACGTTCGGGCACGCAAGGCTCGCTAATGCTGAGCCGCCTGTTAAAAGCAATGTGCGCCTTGGAAGCATTCGCAACTTACTCATTCTACTTGATCATCTTTTTGCTTATTCGATCTTCGAACAATGCCAGCCATGCCTCGCTACGACTTTCTTGTAAAAGGCACCTTCACAAAATTGGTATC
>CAIRGS010000014.1 GCA_903878125.1 uncultured Nitrosomonadales bacterium
AGTAGAATGGTACGTTCCACTTTACAACCAAAAACTCCGGCAACAAGCACACCAAAGTCACATACACAGCACCAACTAATGTTAGGCGTAGCATAATATTTTCAATATACTTGGCAGTCTGATCACCTGGTCGAATTCCAGGCAAAAAAGCGCCACTTTTCTTCAGGTTCTCTGCCGTTTCTTTTGGATTAAAAACTAGTGCCGTATAAAAAAAACAGAAGAAAATAATTGCTGACGCATACAACATCACATAAATAGGTTGACCTGGGGAAAGTTTGTCACTGATATCTTTCAACCAAGCCAAGCCTTGTCCGCTAGCAGACCAACCAGCCAAAGTCGCTGGAAATAAAATAATGCTAGAAGCAAAAATTGGCGGAATAACGCCAGCCATATTCACTTTTAACGGCAAATGTGAACTTTGACCACCATATACCTTATTTCCAACCTGACGCTTGGCGTAATTAACTAGAATTTTTCGCTGACCGCGCTCAACAAAGACTACTAACGCTGTTATTCCAACTGAACCAAACAAAAGCAATAACACCAGCGGAATAGAAAACGCACCAGTACGCGCTAACTCTAGGGTGCTTCCAATTGCGTTAGGCAATCCAGCAGCAATCCCAGCAAAAATAATTAGAGAGATACCATTCCCTAAGCCGCGCTCAGTAATTTGTTCACCCAACCACATTAGAAACATTGTGCCAGATAACAAGGTAATTACCGTGGTCATCTGAAACATCATGCCTGGATGCAACACCAATCCTGCTTGTGATTGCAGTGCCACAGACATACCAAACGCTTGAAACATAGCCAAGAACAAGGTGCCATAGCGCGTGTACTGAGTAATCTTACGACGTCCCGCCTCACCATCCTTCTTCAACTGTTCAAGATGCGGTACCGCATGTGTGGCCAGTTGCATAATAATAGAAGCGGATATGTACGGCATAATGCCCAACGCTAAAATCGTAAAGCGCGAAAGGGCACCACCTGAAAACATATTGAACATACCTAGAATGCCGCTCTTTTGAGTATTGAACAAATCTGCCAACACTACAGGGTCTATGCCCGGCACCGGTATATGCGCTCCAATGCGATAGACTACCAATGCAAGCAACAAAAACCATAAACGGCTGCTAAGATCGCCATACTTTCCGCTATTCAAACGCTTTTTAGAAACCGAATCCACAGAGCCCACCATTACTCTGCAATACTACCGCCAGCCGCTTGAACAGCGGCACGAGCACCTTTGGTAAGCAACAAACCTTGTAATTTTACGGAACGCTTTATCTCGCCAGACAACACCACTTTAGCGATCAGCGCTGCAGCTGGAACGACTCCAGCTTGTTTCAATGCTAACAAGTCAATCACATCAACAGCCATTTTTTCCAAGTCAGATAGACGCACTTGAGCGCTGTCATAACGAGTTAATGAAATAAAACCGCGCTTAGGTAAACGACGTTGCAGTGGCATCTGGCCACCTTCAAAACCAACCTTATGAAAACCGCCAGAACGCGATTTCTGACCTTTATGGCCACGACCACAAGTTTTTCCCAAGCCGCAACCAATACCACGTCCAACGCGACGCTTAACGTGTGTAGAACCTTCTGCAGGTTTAATTTTATTGAGTTGCATTTATACCTCGCACTTAACCAAGTAATAAACCTTATTAATCATGCCACGTACTGCTGGTGTATCTTCCACCATGACGGTATGATTCAAACGACGCAGACCTAACCCACGCACACACGCACGATGCGATTCTTTAGTGCCAATAACACTTTTTACTAGCGTTACGTGAAGCATACCGGTTGTTGCTTTAACTTTCTGTTGAGACTGTACCATTGCATTACCCCTGAATTTCTTCAATGCTCATACCACGCTTGGCAGCAATTTCAGATGGAGAATTGATAGCCTGGAGCCCATTGAGAGTTGCGCGCACTACGTTATATGGATTACTTGAACCAATGCATTTAGCCAATACATTATGCACACCAACCGCCTCAAACACAGCGCGCATCGCGCCACCTGCAATAATTCCAGTACCTTCTGATGCTGGCTGCATGTAAACCTTAGCAGCGCCATGACGCCCAATCACCGTATGGTGTAGAGTGCCCTTATTTAAATTTACATTAATCATTTTTCGGCGTGCCTCTTCCATCGATTTTTGTACAGCAACCGGCACCTCCTTAGACTTCCCCTTACCCATGCCTATGCGACCATCGCCATCTCCAACCACGGTAAGAGCGGCGAATCCCATAATACGACCCCCCTTAACCACCTTGGTTACACGATTGATCGAAATCATTTTCTCAATAAGACCATCGCCACGATCTTCTGATTGCTGCATTCTTCCCTGCGCTTTAGCCATCATTCACCTCAAGTTAGAACTTCAAGCCATGTTCACGCGCTGCAACAGCAAGCGCTTTCACGCGACCGTGATATTTATAGCCAGAACGGTCAAAAGCAACTTCAGCAATGCCAGCGCTTTTGGCTTTTTCAGCGATACGTTTTCCCACCAATATGGCGGCAGCGATATTGCCACCATTAGAAAACTCTTTTCGTACCTCGGCCTCTAAAGTAGAAGCACTTACTAACACTTTGCTGCCGCAAGCAGAAATTACTTGAGCATAAATGTGTAAATTGCTGCGACGAATCGCTAAACGAATCGATTTTTGACTTGCAATCTTAGCACGCGTTTTACGAGCCCTGCGCTGACGAGCATCATTCTTGATAAACATTATCAACCTCAGTTATTTTTTCTTAGTTTCTTTCAACTTCACCACCTCTTCGGCATAACGAACTCCCTTACCCTTGTAGGGCTCAGGTTCACGGAACGCGCGAATCTCAGCAGCGACTTGACCAACCTGCTGTTTATTTGTGCTTTTTAATACAACTTCAGTTTGAGTCGGCGTCGAAACCGTCACACCAACGGGGACTTTATAAACTACAGGGTGGGAAAAGCCAAGAGTCAGATTAAGAGTATCACCGATGGCTTGTGCACGATAACCGACACCAACCAAGGTCAGCTTTCGCTCGAAACCTTTTGTGACACCTTGTACGATATTAGCAATCAAAGCACGAATAGTACCAGACATAGCATCAGCTTTTGCAGACTCATTACTAGCTTTGCACAGCAACTCCTCACCCTCACGATGAACAACAACGTCGTTAGTCAGGGCTTGTTTCATAATTCCCAACGGGCCTTTAATAGAAACCTCATTGGCTAACAACGTCACTTCGACGCCAGCAGGCAAAGCTATAGGATTTTTAGCAACTCTAGACATAATTACCCCGTTACGCGACTATGCACAACACTTCGCCACCAATTCCATTGGCTCGAGCTTTGCGGTCAGTCATCAACCCCTTTGAGGTAGACACAATGGCAATACCTAAGCCGTTCATCACTTTAGGTATATCATCGCAACCCTTGTACATTCGCAGACCAGGACGACTTACGCGCTGAATCTTCTCAATCACTGGTCGTCCTGCATAATATTTCAGGTCAATTTCCAAAGTGGGCTTACCATCAACACTGGAAATTTTATAACCATCCACATAACCCTCATCCTGAAGCACCTTGGCGATCGCCACCTTTAGCTTTGAAGAAGGCATCCTTACATTTATTTTTTCCGCCATCTGCGCATTTCTTATACGGGTCAGCATGTCGGAAATCGGATCACTCATACTCATATATTCACTCCTACCAGCTTGCCTTGATTACACCAGAGACCTCGCCACGCATTACAAATTCACGCAACTTGATACGACCCAGACCAAACTTGCTGAAGACACCGCGCGGACGACCAGTCAACGAACAGCGATTACGCAAGCGCACCGGACTAGCGTTTCGCGGAAGTGCCTGGAGCTTCTGGCGAGCGACATAACGATCCTCATCACTCAATTTAACGTTAACTATAGTAGCTAACAGCTCAGCACGCTTAATCGAGTATTTTTTTACAATATCGCGACGTTTTTGTTCGCGATTAATAACAGCTGCTTTAGCCATTTTGCCCTCAGTTCTTCAACGGAAATTTGAAAGCCAAGAGGAGCGCACGCGCCTCTTCATCGGTTTTCGCACTAGTAGTAATAGTAATATTCATACCCCGCAACGCATCAATTTTGTCATATTCAATCTCAGGGAAGATGATCTGTTCCTTGATACCCATATTGTAATTGCCACGACCATCGAACGCCTTACCAGAAATACCACGAAAGTCGCGTATTCGCGGGATTGCTACTGTTACCAAACGATCTAAAAATTCATACATGCGCGCTTTACGTAATGTAACCTTACACCCAACAGGATAATTTTCTCGAATCTTAAAACCTGCGATAGACTTCTTCGATTTTGTCACCACCGGCTTTTGCCCAGCAATTTTCTGCATATCGCTTACAGCATGCTCCATAACCTTCTTGTCTGCCACCGCCTCACCCACGCCCATATTTAGGGTGATTTTTTCTATGCGCGGCACTTCCATAACAGACATGTAGCCAAACTGCTTCATCAATTCTGGAGCTACTGTAACTTTGTAAAAATCATATAGACGAGCCATGCCTTACCCCCTTTTACGCGTCAATCACTTCACCACTCGACTTAAAGACGCGCATTTTGCGACCATCTTCTAAAATTTTCACGCCAACACGATCACCCTTTTTTGACGTCGCGTTGTATATAGCAACATTAGAGGCATGGATCGACATTTCCACGGACACAATTCCGCCAGTTAAACCCTTTACTGGATTCGGCTTCTGATGTTTCTTGACCTTATTAACGCCACTTACCAGCAATCGATCACCAAGTACACGCAGCACACTTCCGCGATTACCTCTGTCTTTCCCAGCAATGACTATCACATCATCATTTTTTTTAATCTTGAGCATGATTCTTCCTTAGGCAGCGTTATATCGTCGCACAAATTACTTTCTGCACGTCACAGAACCTCAGGGGCAAGCGATACAATTTTCATAAATCGCTCAGTACGCAACTCACGCGTAACTGGGCCAAAAATTCTAGTACCAATCGGCTCAAGCTTTGCATTTAGTAGAACAGCCGCATTCCCATCAAATTTTATCAAGGAACCATCCGGACGACGCACACCCTTAGCTGTACGTACCACAACCGCACTGTATACCTCTCCCTTTTTTACTCGAGAGCGTGGTGCGGCATCCCTAATGCTAACCTTAATAACATCACCAATAGCCGCATAACGGCATTTGGATCCACCCAATACTTTGATGCACATAACAGAACGTGCGCCAGTATTGTCGGCCACACTCAAAACAGATTGCATTTGTATCATAATTTATACTCCAACTTTATCCGCACTGTAGCGGCTAGTCTTGGAACCCGTTTGGGTTAGGTCGCCGCAAATCAATGCAGCAATGAAACGAAGCTCAGCATTATATGCACGATTGCCAAATAACGCAAGCAATAAATCTAATTTAGTTTGCTTATTCTTCTAGCAGAAAAAATCGTTAAACCGCTTGAGATTTTTCAACCCGCTTGGTCACACGCCAACTCTTTGTCTTGGCCAACGGACGGCATTCTTCTATAAAAACTAAATCACCCTGATGAAACTCATTATTTTCATCATGAGCGTGATACTTTTTCGATACGCGCAATACCTTGCCCAACAGAGAGTGCTTGATTTTGCGCTCAACCAATACGGTAACCGTTTTATTCATTTTATCGCTTACAACCATGCCAGTCAGCGTTCGTTTCAAATTTGTTGCACTCATTGTTGAGCACCCTTTTCTGTCAATATGGTTTTCACGCGAGCAATGTCACGACGCACCTTGAGAAGCTGGCTATTATTACTCAACTGCTGTGTAGCCATCTGCATACGCAAGCCAAATTGAGCTTTGGTCAGTGACAGCAACTCTTGATCCAGATCCGTTATGGATTTCACTCTTAATTCATTCGCCTTCATAATTATGCCCCTACCTGTCTAATTACAAACGTAGTGGCAATAGGCAACTTAGCAGAGGCCAAACGAAACGCCTCGCGCGCTATCAACTCCTCCACGCCATCCATTTCATAGAGCATCTTGCCAGGCTGAATTTCAGCAACATAATACTCCGGATTACCCTTACCATTACCCATACGTACTTCGGCGGGTTTTTGCGAAATTGGCTTGTCTGGAAAAATACGAATCCAAATACGTCCACCACGTTTAATGTGACGAGTCATTGCGCGCCGCGCAGCCTCTATCTGACGTGCCGTTAGGCGACCACGCGCAACTGCCTTGAGACCAAACTCACCAAAGCTAACTTTATTGCCGCGTGTAGCAATGCCAGTATTGCGACCCTTTTGCTCCTTGCGATATTTTCTTCTAGCTGGCTGTAGCATGTTTTGCCCCCGACTTTCTTACTCTTTTTTCAGGTTCAGAAGCTATTGGCGCAGATACTTCTTCTACTCCGGTATGATCGCCCTTGTAAACCCAAACTTTAACACCAATAATTCCATAAGTCGTTTTAGCTTCGGCAGTACCATAATCAATATTGGCACGCAGAGTATGTAATGGCACACGCCCTTCGCGATACCATTCGGTTCGGGCAATTTCTATCCCATTAAGACGGCCGGCACTCATAATCTTGATGCCCTGAGCACCCAGACGCATGGCATTCTGCATAGCCCGCTTCATCGCACGACGGAACATGATGCGTTTTTCCAACTGAGAGGTAATGCTTTCCGCAATCAGCTGAGCATCAATTTCAGGCTTCCGCACTTCCTCAATGTTGAGTGCAACATCGGGCAAACCCATGCGTTTTCTTAATTCAGCCCGCAAAGCTTCAATATCTTCACCCTTCTTGCCAATCACTACACCAGGACGAGCGGTATAAATTGTTATTTTTGCGTTTTTGGCCGGCCGTTCGATGACAATCTTAGATACACCTGCACCGAAGAGTTTTTTCTTCAGATAATCACGTACTTCAATATCCTTAAGAAGCATTCCGGCAAAATTCTTACTGTTAGCGTACCACTTTGAAGTCCAGTTTTTCTGAACGCTCAATCGGAAACCGATTGGATGAATTTTCTGTCCCATATCTTCTTTAGCTCCCGACGATAATCGTAATGTGACAGGTCTGCTTTTCGATGCTATTGCCTCGTCCTTTGGCGCGAGCCGACGTCCTCTTCAGCGAAGCTCCTTTATCAACATAAATAGAAGCAACCTTTAGATCGTCAATGTCTGCGCCATCATTGTGCTCAGCATTAGCAATTGCAGATTCAAGACCCTTCTTAATAATTGTAGCTGCCTTTTTTGGACTAAAAGCCAGTGTATTTAAGGCCTTACTAACTGACAACCCACGGATCTGATCCGCCACTAATCGACCCTTCTGAGCCGAAAGGCGAACACCTTTTACAACTGCGATTGTGTTCATCATGCCTCCTTATTTTTTCTTGACCGCTGCTTTTTTGTCAGCAGCATGTCCTTTGAAAGTGCGCGTCAACGAGAATTCACCAAGCTTGTGGCCCACCATGTTTTCAGAGATATACACAGGGATATGCTGCTTGCCATTATGCACGGCAATAGTCAGACCGACGAATTCAGGCAGTACCGTAGAACGACGTGACCACGTTTTTACTGGTCGTTTATCGTTACTGGCGCGCACAGTTTCAATTTTTTGAACTAAGCAAGCGTCGACGAATGGACCTTTTTTAATGGAACGTGCCATAATTTTTACCCCTTAAGTCTGAAAGCGGCGGCGCACTATCATGCCGCTGGTACGCTTGTTACGACGTGTACGAAAGCCCTTGGCTGGCACACCCCATGGACTAACCGGGTTGCGACCAGCAGCAGTCTTTCCTTCACCACCTCCATGCGGGTGATCGACAGGATTCATCGCCACACCACGAACGGTCGGGCGCACTCCACGCCAACGCATCGCGCCAGCTTTTCCGATAGAACGTAAGCTGTGTTCAGCATTACCAACTTCACCAATCGTTGCCTTACAATCCACATGAACCTTACGAATTTCGCCGGAGCGCAAGCGTAATTGCGCATACCCGCCCTCTCGAGCCAGCAGTTGCACTGAAGTGCCAGCCGAACGCGCCAACTGCGCACCTTTACCTGGCATCATTTCAATGCAGTGTATAGTCGAACCTACTGGAATATTGCGTAACGGCAAGGCGTTGCCCGCCTTAATTGGAGCTTCTGAACCACTCACCAATTGAGCGCCCACCGCCACCCCCTTAGGGGCGATTATGTAGCGGCGTTCGCCATCAGCGTAGCATAAAAGCGCTACATGCGCGCTACGATTCGGGTCATACTCTAAATGCTCAACAGTAGCCGAAACACTATCTTTATCACGCTTGAAATCAACTATACGATAATTCTTTTTATGCCCGCCACCCATATGACGGACGGTGATATGACCATTATGGTTACGACCAGCCGTTCTGTTCTTTTTTTCCAGCAACGGCGCATGAGGCTTCCCCTTATGCAGGTCAGAATTGACCACTCGGACAACAGCGCGTCGTCCTGGAGAGCTTGGTTTAAGTTTGATCAGTGCCATAATTATCCTTGCTCACTCTCAGAAAAATTGATTTTCTGACCAGGCGCGAGGCATACATATGCCTTTTTCCAGTCTTTGCGCCGGCCCATGAACTTGCCGAAACGCTTTTGCTTACCCTTGACAATGGCAACTTGAACGCTTTCGACACCCACCTTGAACATAAACTCGACAGCAGCTTTAATTTCTGGCTTCGTAGCAGCAGAGTCCACGCGAAAAATTACTTGCTCGTATTTTTCAGCTACATATGTAGCCTTTTCAGATATTTGTGGAGCTTGCAATACATTCATCAAGCGCTCTTGGCTGAATTTTTGGTTACTCATCCCAGCATCTCCTCAATTTTCCTCATTGCATCGAGCGTTACAAGTACTTTTGGATAACGCACCAAACTCACTGGATCTGCCTGATGCGCTTCTACCACAAGTACATTTGGCAAATTGCGGGAAGATAAATACAAATTATCATCAATATCATTGACAATAATCAGCACTCGGCTCGAATCAAAACCCATATCCACCATTTTCTTCGCCAACAGTCTTGTCTTGGGCGCCTCAAGCGTCAGGCTATTCACTACCGTCAAACGATTCTCACGAACCAGCTGCGAAAAAATGGAAGCCAAACCAGCGCGATACATCTTGCGGTTGACCTTCTGTGTGTAATTTTCGTCCGGACTGTTAGGAAAAATTTTGCCGCCGCCGCGCCACAGTGGACTAGATGCCATACCAGCACGCGCACGACCAGTCCCTTTTTGTGCCCAAGGCTTACGTGTGCTCTTAGCAATTTCACTACGACCTTTTTGTTTGCTATTGCTAAAGCGAGCATTGGCCTGATATGCGATTACCACCTGATGAATCAGTGCCTCGTTGTAGTCACGACCAAACAACTCGTCGGAAGCAGACATACTGGCGCTCACCTGGCCTTTACCGTCAATAACTTTAAGTTCCATTATGCACCCACCTTTACTGCTGGGCGGACAACAACGTCACCGCCTTTTGAGCCAGGAACAGCACCCATTATCAACAATAGCTGCCGCACAGTGTCGATGCGGACAATTTTGAGATTTTGTACAGTTCGTTGCACATCACCAAGATGCCCAGCCATGCGCTTACCTGGAAACACGCGTCCCGGATCTTGTGCCATACCAATAGAACCAGGCACATTGTGAGACTTGGAATTACCGTGGGTGGCACGACCGGAACTGAAATGGTGGCGCTTGATTACGCCACTAAAACCCTTACCCAAAGTTACACCAGTCACGTCTACTTTCTGGCCAACTTTAAATAAGTCTACGCCCAGCGAACCGCCAGCCTGCAGACCACTCAACTCCTCAGGAGAAGCAGTAAATTCTTTTTGCACACTACCCGCCACCACGCCCGCTTTAGCATAATGACCTGCCGCCGCTTTTGTCACACGACTTGCGCGTCGCACACCAAATGCAATTTGAACCGCGCTATAGCCATCGGTATTATAGGTTTTAATCTGGGTAATACGATTATTGGACACGTCCAACACTGTCACCGGCAGAGATATTCCATCGTCGGTGAAAACGCGGGTCATGCCAATCTTTCGACCGACAAGTCCTAAACTCATTTTTATATCCTTCTTAAGGGGCTGACTACAATTGGCCAGCCGATCCAATTACTACAACTACTGTAATTTAATTACGACATCAACGCCTGCAGGCAAATCTAACTTCATTAATGCATCTACAGTTTTCTCGGTTGGATCAACAATATCCAGCATACGTAGATGCGTTCGAATCTCAAACTGATCGCGCGATGTCTTATTGACGTGCGGAGAACGCAGGACATCAAAACGCTCAATTTTAGTAGGCAATGGAATCGGGCCTTTTACCACCGCACCAGTGCGCTTAGCAGTCTCTACAATACGCGATGCGGACTGATCAATCAAACGATAATCAAATGCTTTCAAGCGTATACGGATATTCTGACTTTTCATATTGTTTTATTCTACCTTTTGGTAGCTATTGCTGAAATAGCGGATTAACGAAGTATTGTACAATAAAATTGTATCTTATTGCACGTACTATTATTCAATCACCTTGGCCACCACACCGGCACCGACGGTGCGACCGCCTTCGCGAATCGCGAAACGCAGGCCTTCTTCCATCGCAATTGGGGCAATCAAGTTCACCGTCACCGATACGTTATCTCCCGGCATTACCATTTCGGTGCCCTCCGGTAGTTCAACCGCTCCCGTTACGTCGGTAGTGCGGAAATAAAATTGCGGACGGTAGCCTTGAAAGAATGGGGTGTGGCGACCACCTTCGTCTTTGCTGAGAACGTAGATTTCGGCTGAAAATTTGGTATGCGGGGTAATGGAGCCAGGCTTGGCCAGAACTTGGCCACGTTCGACTTCTTCACGTTTGGTTCCGCGCAACAGTATGCCAACATTATCGCCAGCCTGACCTTGGTCGAGAAGCTTGCGGAACATTTCCACGCCGGTGCAGATGGTTTTAATAGTGGGCTTGAGGCCGATTATTTCAATTTCTTCGCCGACTTTGACGACGCCGCGCTCTACCCGCCCAGTCACTACGGTGCCTCGACCGGAGATGGAGAACACGTCTTCGACGGGCATCAGGAAGGCGCCGTCCATGACGCGCATAGGCTGAGGTATGTAGGCATCCAGCGCTTCGGCCAAACGGAAGATGGAAGGTTCGCCAATTTCGGACTGATCACCCTGCAAGGCTTTGAGTGCACTTCCGATGATGATCGGAGTATCGTCACCAGGAAAGTCATATTTAGTAAGGAGTTCGCGAACTTCCATTTCGACCAGCTCGAGCAGCTCGGGGTCATCCACCATGTCGGCTTTGTTCATGTAGACGATAATGTAGGGTACGCCCACTTGTCGCGCTAATAGAATATGTTCCCGCGTTTGTGGCATGGGGCCATCGGCTGCAGAGACTACCAGGATAGCGCCGTCCATCTGCGCAGCTCCAGTGATCATGTTTTTAATGTAATCCGCATGGCCAGGACAGTCTACGTGGGCGTAGTGACGGGCAGCCGTTTCATACTCAACGTGAGCGGTGTTGATGGTGATGCCGCGCGCCTTTTCTTCCGGCGCTGCGTCAATCTGGTCATAGGCTTTAGCCTCACCGCCAAATTTCTTGGACAGAACAGTGGTAATCGCTGCAGTCAGGGTGGTTTTGCCATGATCAACGTGACCAATTGTGCCCACATTTACGTGCGGCTTGGTTCGCTCAAATTTACTCTTTGCCATGATTTAAAGTTCCTTGATTATTTGACGATTCATGAGTTATCTAAAAATTATTTCCTGCTACTCATCACCGCTTCAGCCACATTTTTTGGCGCTTCGGTGTAATGCTTAAATTCCATCGTGTATGTAGCTCGACCTTGGGTAGCAGAACGCAGCGCAGTTGAATAGCCGAACATCTCTGCTAAAGGAACTTCGGCCTTCACGATCTTTCCACCACCAATCATATCTTCCATACCTTGAACCATACCGCGACGGGATGACAAATCACCCATTACCGTGCCCGTATAATCTTCTGGGGTTTCCACCTCAACCGACATCATCGGCTCAAGCAGCACTGGGCTGGCTTTACGCATGCCATCTTTAAAGCCCATAGAAGCAGCCATCTTAAATGCATTTTCGTTAGAATCCACATCGTGGTAAGAGCCATCGAACAGGGTGACTTTTATATCCACAACGGGAAAGCCCGCCAACACACCATTCGGCAAAGTATCTTCCAAGCCCTTTTTTACTGCCGGGATAAATTCGCGCGGAACCGACCCACCCTTAATTGCATCCACAAATTCAAAGCCTTTGCCCGTTTCATTTGGCTCAACTTTTAGCCACACATGACCAAATTGTCCGCGACCACCTGATTGCTTAACGAATTTTCCTTCAACCTCAACGGTCTTACGTATCGCTTCGCGGTAGGCAACTTGCGGCGCACCAACATTAGCTTCCACGCCAAATTCTCGCTTCATGCGCTCAACCAAAACCTCCAAATGTAACTCACCCATACCAGAAATAATGGTTTGACCAGACTCCAAGTCAGTATGTACGCGGAAAGACGGATCCTCTTTCGCCAAACGATTCAGCGCCATGCCCATCTTTTCTTGGTCGACCTTGGTTTTCGGCTCAACAGCAATATGAATTACAGGCTCAGGAAATATCATGCGTTCCAACGTTATCACATTGGCAGGATCACACAAAGTCTCACCAGTAGTCGCCTCTTTTAAACCAACCGCAGCGGCGATATCACCTGCAAAAACCTCTTTGATCTCTTCTCGCTCGTTAGCGTGCATTAACAAGATGCGGCCAATGCGCTCCTTTTTGCCCTTGATCGGATTGTAAACTGTATCGCCCGCTTTCAACTGTCCGGAATATACGCGGAAGAAAATCAACTGCCCAACAAATGGGTCGGTCATGATTTTAAACGCCAACGCAGAGAACGGCTCATCGTCGTTCGCTTTACGTTCCCCCATTGCCCCATTTTCCAATTCGCCCTTAACTGCCGGAATGTCAGTCGGTGCAGGCAGATAGTCAACCACAGCATCCAGCATGGCCTGCACCCCCTTATTTTTGAAGGCAGAGCCACATAACATCGGCACTATTTCACTAGCAATAGTACGGATACGCAAGCATTGCTTAATCTCAAGTTCGGACAAGTCGCCTTCCTCGAGATACTTATTCATCATCTCTTCTGTTGCCTCGGCAGCACTCTCCACCATCTTCGCACGCCACTCTTGCGCTAGCACTAAAAGGTCGGCAGGAATATCACGCAACTCAAACTTCATGCCCTGAGAAGCCTCATCCCAATAAATCGCCTTCATCCGCACCAAGTCAATCACACCTTCAAACTTTTCCTCTGCGCCTATCGGCAATTGAATTGGCACCACATTGGCACGCAGGCGAGCGCGCATTTGTTCGTAAACATTAAAGAAATTCGCACCAGAGCGATCCATCTTATTCACAAAGGCCAAGCGCGGCACACCATACTTATTGGCTTGGCGCCACACTGTTTCGGACTGCGGTTGGACACCACCCACAGCGCAATACACCATGCACGCACCATCCAAAACGCGCATTGATCGCTCAACCTCAATAGTGAAGTCAACGTGCCCCGGCGTATCAATGATATTAATACGATGCTCAGGCAAGCTGGAGTCCATGCCCTTCCAGTAACAAGTTGTCGCAGCCGATGTAATGGTAATACCCCGCTCCTGCTCCTGCTCCATCCAGTCCATCACCGCGGCGCCATCATGCACTTCGCCGATCTTGTGCGATACGCCCGTGTAAAATAATACACGCTCGGTGGTCGTAGTTTTGCCCGCGTCTATATGTGCGCTAATGCCGATATTTCGATATCGCTCGATTAATGTTTTCCGTGCCACAATAATTACCTAACTTATAAAACTTTCAGAAACAGCTGAAAAACTTCTAGAAACGGAAGTGCGAAAAGGCTTTATTCGCTTCAGCCATGCGGTGAACTTCTTCACGCTTTTTAACCGCGCCACCACGACTTTCTGACGCGTCGAGCAATTCGCCAGCCAGCCTCATACCCATCGATTTTTCACCACGTTTGCGTGCAAAATCTTTGAGCCAACGCATGGCCAATGCCATTCGGCGCGAAGGACGAACTTCAACGGGAACCTGATAGTTTGCCCCCCCGACGCGACGGCTCTTTACCTCAACCTGAGGCTTGACATTGGTCAGCGCGAGATTAAACACCTCGATCGGATCTTTACCGCTTTTCTTAACGATTTGCTCCAAAGCTCCATAAAGAATGCGCTCGGCAACAGACTTTTTACCAGCGGTCATCAAAACATTAACGAACTTGGAAAGATCTTGGCTGCCATATTTTGGATCGGGCAGGATTTCGCGCTTGGGTACTTCTCTACGTCTTGGCATATCTTAAACCTCATGTTAACTGGCTAATTCAAAAAACTGGCTAATTCATAATTACTGGCTTGGCAATAATTTAAGCCTTTTTGGGACGTTTGGCACCATACTTGGAACGGGACTGCTTACGATCTTTTACTCCGGCAGTATCCAAACTACCCCGTACCATGTGGTAACGAACACCAGGCAAATCCTTTACACGGCCACCACGTATAAGGACCACTGAGTGCTCCTGCAAATTGTGGCCTTCACCGCCAATGTATGAGATAACCTCAAAACCATTAGTCAGCCGAACCTTGGCAACCTTGCGTAAGGCAGAGTTTGGCTTCTTTGGTGTTGTCGTATATACACGAGTACACACACCCCGTTTTTGGGGACTTCCGCCCAGAGCGGGGACTTTGCTTTTTATAGGTTCGGCAACGCGAGGCTTACGCACTAATTGGTTGATGGTTGGCATTATCTAAATTTTCCTAAATTTCTATGTATCAACAATATGAAAAAACAGCCGCCTAAACTAACACTACTTCCCCCGGTCGTGGGCAGCCAAAAAGACCGCGCATTCTATTGAGGAATTCCCAACCTGTCAAGCAAGCTGGTTATCTTGTAATTCTGCGGCTTGGCCTCCTTCGCTCAATGCCATCGCTGCCACACCCAGCCCCTGCCGCTGCTTACGCCGCGCGGCATGGTAGGCCAAACCTGTACCAGCCGGGATCAAACGACCCACTATAACGTTCTCCTTCAACCCACGCAGCTCGTCTCTCTTGCCCATAATCGCAGCCTCGGTAAGCACGCGCGTGGTTTCCTGGAAGGATGCCGCAGAAATAAACGAATCAGTGGACAATGAAGCCTTGGTGATTCCCAGCAACATATATTCATAGGTTGCCGACTGCTTGCCTTCTTTTTCAACACGTTCATTCTCTTGAAGCAAATCTGCACGCTCCACCTGCTCTTTAGGAATGAACTTAGTATCACCTTCGTCCACAATCTGCACTCGGCGCAACATCTGGCGCACTATCACCTCAATATGCCTGTCGTTAATCTTAACGCCCTGCAGACGGTACACATCCTGCACTTCGTCGGCAATGTATCGCGCCAGCGCTGCCACACCCAGCAAGCGCAAAATGTCATGCGGATCGCGCGGACCATCTACAATCATTTCGCCTTGGGTAACCATTTGACCATCATGCACTAGCACATGTTTGTCCTTGGTAATCAGAAATTCGTGCGCCGCACCTTCCATATCGGTGATAACCAGACGTTGCTTGCCCTTGGTATCCTTGCCGAACGATGCCGTTCCGGTAACTTCCGCTAGCATACCCGCATTCTTAGGCGAACGAGCCTCAAAAAGCTCTGCAACACGCGGAAGACCCCCAGTAATGTCACGGGTCTTGCTGCTTTCCTGCGGAATACGAGCCAGCACCTCACCCACGCCAACATGCTGACCATCTTCTACAGTGATGATACAACCCGTCTGGAAGGTCACTGAAATTGGTAATTCTGTACCAGCAATCTTAATTTCGTGTCCTTCCTCGTCGAGCAAGCGTATCAATGGCCGCAGCACGCCCTTGCCTTGCGTACCAGCAAGCTTAGGATCCACCACAAGAGTGGATAATCCGGTTACTTCATCAATCTCCCTGGTAACTGTAACGCCCTCTTTTACATTTTCAAAGCGCGCCCGACCAGCATATTCGGTAATAATCGGACGCGTATGCGGATCCCATGTAGCCAGCACTTCGCCTGCGCGAACCGGACTACCCTCACGCACAGTCAACATAGCGCCGTATGGCACCTTGTGACGCTCACGCTCGCGTCCATGATCATCGGTAACCATTATTTCGCCACTGCGCGCTACCACCACTAACTCACCTCGAGTATTACTGACGGTACGCATATTCGTGCTGTACTTCACTTGACCATTAGACTTACCTTCGACCTGGCTAGCTACCACAGTACGCGATGCCGCACCACCAATATGGAAGGTACGCATGGTTAATTGGGTACCTGGCTCTCCGATTGACTGCGCAGCAATTACGCCAACTGCCTCACCTACCGTCACGGGACCACCTCGACCTAAGTCACGACCATAACATTTGACACACAAACCATATCGAGTTTCACATGTCAGGGGCGTCCGCACATGCACTTCGTCGACGCCCAACGACTCAATGTTTTCCACCATATCTTCATCCAGCAGTGTGCCCGCTTCATATAGAGTTTCGCTGCTTTCTGGATTGACGACATCCCTGCTAACAACGCGACCTAATATGCGCTCACGCAATGCTTCAATCACCTCGCCACCTTCAACCAAGGCCTTCAATGCGGCTCCGTTGATAGTGCCGCAATCTTCCTCGGCCACCACCAGATCCTGGGTCACGTCTACCAAGCGACGTGTCAGGTAACCGGAGTTTGCAGTCTTCAATGCGGTATCGGCCAAGCCTTTTCGCGCACCATGAGTGGAAATGAAATACTGCAGCATATTTAGCCCCTCGCGAAAGTTAGCGGTAATCGGGGTTTCAATGATAGAGCCATCTGGCTTGGCCATCAGGCCACGCATTCCTGCTAACTGACGAATCTGAGCCGCAGAGCCGCGCGCACCAGAGTCTGCCATCATGTAAATGGAATTGAAGGACTCCTGCATCACTACTTTTCCCTTTGCATCAGCAAGCTGTTTGCCGCTCGCACGGTCAATCACCGGCTCGCTACCCAGCTGGTCCATCATGGCCTTGGCCACTAAATCACCGGTACGACCCCAGATATCCACCACTTTATTGTAACGTTCGCCTTGGGTCACCAAACCGGATGTGTATTGCACGTCAATCTCACGCACCTCTTTTCCAGCCGCGTCAATCAACTCATTTTTTTGCGGTGGCACCAGCATATCATCCAAGCAAATTGAAATGCCGGCTCGGGTAGCATACGTAAAGCCAGTGGTCATTAACTTATCAGCCATAATCACTGTGTTGCGCAAACCACAACGGCTAAAGCTGGTGTTAATAAGACGAGAGATCTCTTTCTTCTTTAATGCTTTATTAATCAAACTGAACGGCAGACCAGCTGGCAAAAGATCTGACAGAATGGCGCGTCCCACGGTAGTTTCATAACGTGTACGCTTTTCCTGACGCTCATTTTTTTCATCAAAGTAGATTTCTTTAATGCGCACCACCACCTTGGCATGCAGATCAACATGGCCAGAATCGTAGGCACGCAGTGCTTCTGAAACGTCAGCAAACAACGAGCTCTCGCCAAGTGCGCCGATTTTTTCGCGTGTCATGTAATACAGCCCCAGCACGATATCCTGAGACGGAACAATGATAGGCTCGCCATTGGCAGGCGATAACACATTATTGGAGGCCAACATCAAGGTGCGGCATTCCATCTGCGCCTCCAGCGACAACGGCACGTGCACTGCCATCTGATCGCCATCGAAGTCGGCGTTAAAGGCCGTACAAACTAATGGATGCAACTGAATTGCTTTGCCTTCGATCAGTATCGGCTCGAATGCCTGAATACCGAGACGATGTAGTGTAGGCGCTCGATTCAGCAGCACCGGATGCTCCCGGATGACATCTTCCAGGATATCCCACACAACCGGCTCTTCGGCTTCCACCATACGCTTGCCCGCCTTGATGGTTGTGGCCAGCCCGAGAACTTCCAGCTTATGGAAAATGAATGGTTTGAACAGCTCCAGCGCCATTTTCTTGGGCAAGCCGCACTGATGCAATTTCAGTTGCGGACCCACCACAATTACGGAGCGACCGGAATAATCTACGCGCTTGCCTAACAAATTCTGACGGAAACGACCACCCTTGCCTTTGATCATGTCAGCAAGCGACTTCAGCGGACGCTTGTTGGCGCCAGTCATTGCCTTGCCGCGACGGCCATTATCCAGCAGCGAATCAATTGATTCCTGCAGCATACGCTTCTCGTTGCGCACGATAATTTCCGGAGCCTTCAACTCCAAAAGGCGTTTCAATCGGTTATTCCGATTAATTACACGACGATACAAATCATTCAGATCAGAAGTCGCAAAGCGTCCTCCATCTAAAGGCACTAATGGACGTAGCTCTGGCGGCAACACTGGCAGCACCAACATAATCATCCACTCAGGTTTAATGCCCGAGACCAGGAATGCCTCAAGGATTTTCAACCGTTTTGCATATTTCTTGATTTTGGTTTCGGAGCTGGTCGCTTCAAGATCGGCGCGAAGCTTTTCTACCTCAGCTGGCACATCCAAGGCGTGCAATAGAGCGCGTATGCCTTCCGCGCCCATTACTGCGGAAAACTCATCGCCGTACTCTTCAAGCTTGGCAAGATAATCATCTTCAGAGAGCAATTGAGCGCGTTCGAGCGTGGACATTCCAGGATCTGTCACTACGTAAGCCTCGAAATAGAGTACGCGTTCTATGTCGCGTAACGTCATGTCCAGCACCATTCCCAAGCGAGACGGCAGTGATTTCAAGAACCAAATATGCGCGACCGGACTTGCCAGCTCGATATGGCCCATGCGTTCGCGACGTACTTTAGATAGCGTTACTTCCACGCCGCATTTCTCGCAGATCACTCCACGATGTTTCAAGCGCTTATACTTACCGCACAAGCACTCATAATCCTTGGTTGGGCCAAAAATCTTGGCGCAAAACAAACCATCGCGCTCCGGCTTGAAGGTTCGGTAGTTAATGGTTTCCGGCTTCTTCACTTCGCCGTAGGACCAAGAACGGATTTTCTCTGGTGAGGCCAACCCGATCTTTATCGCGTCGAACTCCTCCTTCTGCGTTACTTGCCTGAACAAATCCAGCAATGCTTTCATATGTAACTCCTAAATATTCGGCAGCAATGTAGGGTGCCGTCCGGGGCACCAATCTTGAGCGGTGCGCACAGCGCACAGCCCCCTACTCTCGATGACGAACAAGATCGATATCAATGCCCAGGGAGCGGATTTCCTTGGTTAGTACATTAAAAGATTCCGGCATGCCGGCATCAATCTTGTGATCGCCCTTAACAATGCTTTCGTAAATTTTGGTACGTCCTGCCACGTCATCTGATTTGACTGTAAGCATTTCCTGCAGCGTGTAGGCTGCGCCGTATGCTTCCAGCGCCCACACTTCCATTTCACCGAAACGCTGACCACCGAACTGTGCCTTGCCGCCTAATGGTTGCTGAGTCACCAAGCTGTATGGGCCGGTGGAACGCGCGTGCATCTTGTCATCCACCAAGTGGTTCAGCTTCAGTACATGCATATAACCAACTGTAACCGACCGGTCAAATGCAACTCCAGAGCGCCCATCATACAAGGTTATCTGGCCAGAACGTGGCAAGTCTGCCAGCTCTAGCATGTCCTTGATTTCATCTTCATTCGCGCCATCGAACACTGGCGTGGCGAAGGGCACACCACCGATCAGATTTCGGCACAGATCCAGTACTTCCTCATCACTGAACGCGGCAATCTCCGCAGCCTGATCATACTTATAAATCTTGCCAAGGAATGTGCGTAATTTTTCAATTTTTGCTTGCGACTCAAGCATCTTACCGATTTTCTGCCCCAAGCCCTTGGCTGCCCAACCCAAATGAGTTTCCAATATCTGCCCCACATTCATACGTGATGGAACACCAAGCGGATTCAATACGATGTCAACTGGCGTGCCATCCGCCATGTACGGCATGTCTTCTACCGGCACAATTCGTGACACCACGCCTTTATTACCATGACGACCAGCCATCTTGTCGCCAGGCTGTAAACGACGTTTTACCGCCACATATACCTTAACCATCTTCTGCACACCAACTTGCAGCTCATCGCCCTGGGTCAAATTGCGCTTCTTTAATTCAAATGCCGCATCGAATTCCAAACGCTTCTGCGCCAAACCTTCTTTGACTTGCTCCAGTTGCGATGCAGTATCTTCGCTACTGAGACGTATATCGAACCACTGATGATGCTCCAAGCTGGCCAGGTAATCCTTGGTCAACTTTGCACCCTTAGCCAGCTTCTTCGGCCCTCCATTAACCACCTTGCCTAATAACAGCTTGCCAAGGCGGGTGAATACATCGGCCTCAACGATGCGCATTTGATCCGCCAAATCCTTCTTGTAACGTTTCAATTCATCGTCAATAATCTGCTGCGCACGCTGATCACGCTGCAATCCTTCTCGCGTAAACACCTGCACATCAATCACTGTCCCGGAAATACCCGCCTGCACGCGCAAACTCGTGTCCTTAACGTCTGATGCTTTTTCGCCAAAAATTGCACGTAACAGCTTCTCCTCCGGTGTTAGTTGAGTTTCACCTTTAGGTGTGACTTTACCAACCAACACATCACCAACTCCAACTTCCGCGCCGATGTGCACAATGCCACACTCATCCAAACGCGCCATTTGCCCCTCGGACAAATTAGGAATGTCACGAGTAATCTCTTCAGAACCGAGTTTGGTATCGCGCGCAACTACTGTAAGCTCTTCGATATGAATTGAGGTGAATCGATCTTCAGCCACAACGCGTTCGGAAATCAGAATCGAATCCTCATAGTTATAACCATTCCAAGGCATGAACGCCACCAGCATATTCTGGCCCAGAGCCAGCTCGCCCATATCGGTGGAGGCTCCATCGGCGATCACGTCGTCACGCGCAATCACGTCCCCCATCTTGACGAGCGGACGCTGGTTGATATTGGTATTCTGATTGGAACGGGTGTACTTGGTCAGATTATATATATCCACGCCGACTTCGCCGTGTGTAGTTTCATCGTCATTAACTCGCACCACAATGCGGCCCGCATCCACATAATCTATTCGCCCGCCACGCCATGCCTGCACTGTGGTGCCGGAATCAACCGCCACTGTGCGTTCGACTCCAGTTCCTACTAACGCTTTCTCTGCACGCAAACAAGGTACAGCTTGACGCTGCATATTGGCGCCCATTAGAGCTCGATTTGCATCGTCATGCTCTAAAAATGGTATCAGCGCTGCTGCCACCGATACCACTTGGGCTGGCGCCACATCCATGTATTCAATGTGCTCTGGCGAAGCCAGCACAAACTCATTGTGCTGCCGGGATGAAATCACGTCATTGGTAAATTTTCCCTTACTGTCTAGCTCAGCGTTCGCCTGAGCAATGGTGAACTTGCCTTCCTCTATCGCGGACAAGTATTTAACTTCATCAGTCGCCTTACCCTTGGCCACCTGACGATATGGGGTTTCGATGAAACCATAATTATTGATGCGCGCATATAGCGCCAGCGAGTTGATCAAACCGATATTCGGGCCCTCTGGCGTCTCGATTGGGCACAGACGACCATAATGCGTCGGATGCACATCACGCACCTCGAAGCCAGCACGTTCGCGAGTCAATCCACCAGGGCCAAGCGCAGAAATACGACGTTTGTGCGTCACTTCGGATAAGGGATTTGTCTGATCCATGAATTGCGACAATTGGCTGGAGCCGAAAAACTCCTTGACCGCAGCAGAAATCGGTTTTGCATTAATTAAGTCATGCGGCATCAGATTGTCCGCTTCGGCCTGACCCAAACGTTCCTTGACAGCACGTTCGACGCGCGCCAAGCCAGTGCGAAACTGGTTCTCAGCCAACTCACCTACTGCGCGCACACGTCGGTTGCCCAGATGATCAATATCGTCAATTTCGCCACGACCATTGCGCAACTCGACCATAATCTTGATAACTGCTACGATATCTTCATTAGATAGCGTGACAGACCCCGTCAACTCATCCGACCCGATACGACGGTTGAATTTCATACGCCCCACAACCGATAGGTTATAGCGCTCTTCAGAAAAGAACAGGCCGTTAAAGAGGTTCTCCACTGCATCCTCTGTAGGTGGCTCTCCAGGACGAATCATACGGTAGATAGCAACTCTCGCTGTCCACTGGTCAGTAGTCTCATCAGCACGCAGAGTCTGCGAAATGTAGCCGCCTTGATCAAGATTATTGATGTAGAGCGTACGGATTTTTTTCTCTCCCGCCGCCAGCAACTTGGCCAGCAGTGTTTCGGTAATCTCATCGTTGGCATTAGCGATGATTTCGCCACTATCCTTATCTATTACATTGTGCGCTAGCACGCGTTCAAACAGGAAATCCTCCCCTACCGCCAGCTTATCAATGCCAGCTTCCTGTATTTCACGTATATGGCGCACAGTAATGCGCTTGGCTCCGGCCACGATCACCTTGCCACTCTTGTCCAGAATGTCAAAGCGTGCAACTTCACCACGTAGCCGTTCTGGTACCACCTCAAACTGGATGCCTTTTTTACCAAGGTGAAAAGTATCGAACTCAAAAAACGCCGAGAGTATCTGTTCAGGCGTATAACCAAGTGATTTTAATAGAATAGTGACCGGCATTTTGCGACGACGATCTATACGAAAATAGACATAATCCTTAGCATCGAACTCGAAATCCAGCCATGAGCCGCGATAAGGAATGATGCGCGCAGAAAATAGCAACTTGCCAGAGCTATGCGTCTTACCACGGTCATGCTCAAAGAATACGCCAGGTGAACGATGCAATTGAGATACGATAACACGCTCGGTGCCATTTATGACGAATGAACCCGTATTGGTCATAAGCGGTATTTCACCCATGTATACTTCTTGCTCTTTCACCTCTTTCACGACGTTAGGTTTGGATACCTCCTTATCGAATAACGTCAGGCGCACACGAGCACGTATCGGGGAAGCATAAGTCAGGCCACGTTGCTGGCACTCCTTCACATCGAAGGGCGGCATACCCAAGTTGTAGCTGACAAAGTCAAGACGCGCATATTTATTATGGCTCTCAATCGGAAAAATCGAATGGAATGCTGCCTGCAAACCATCGTTGATGCGCTGCTCAGGCAACTTGTTAGCCTGAAGAAAAGCACTGTAAGATTCTAGTTGCGTGGACAGCAAAAATGGTATCGGCAAAGCACCGATACGTTTCGCAAAACTTTTACGAATACGTTTTTTTTCAGTAAAAGAATAACTCATGATATCTCCACGACCGAGGGAAAAGACAATGAACAACAAACGTTTTATAGCTTGCTGTCCGTTATCTTCTTAAAATGGCGAAAGGCTGGCGGGCATCCGTCAGCCTTTCGACGCGTACAATATTTACTTGATTTCAGCGGTTGCGCCAGCCTCGATCAATTGCTTCAGGATAGAGTCAGCGTCAGCTTTGTTCACGCCCTCTTTCACTGCCTTCGGTGCGCCATCCACCAAATCCTTAGCCTCTTTCAGCCCAAGACCGGTAATTGCGCGAACCACTTTAATCACGTTCACCTTACTAGCACCGGCAGAACTTAATACCACGCTAAATTCAGTTTGCTCAGCCGCAGCACCTGCTTCAGCAGCGGCTGGCGCAGCTACTGCCACAGCGGCAGCGGACACACCAAATTTTTCTTCCATTTCCTTGATCAGTGCAGACAACTCCAGCACGGTCATTTGTGCAATTGCGTCCAGAATGTCAGCCTTATTAACAGCCATATTGCTCTCCTAATGTTAATTCAAAAAGTTTTGTATGAGCGTTAAGCGGCAGCCGTTTCGGCTTCCTTCTTATCGCGGATAGCAGCCAAGCCACGCACAAAAGTGCTTGTTGCAGCATTCATGGTCGCCATCAAACGTGCGATCAACTCATTCCGGCTCGGGATAACAGCCAGCACGGCGACCTGCTCCGCAGACATCAACGAGCCAACCATTGCGCCCGCCTTGATTACTAACTTGCCATTTGTCTTGGCAAATTCATGCACTATTTTCGCCGCCGCAACAGGGTCAGCGCTGATGCTGTAGATTAGCGGCCCAACCATTTTTTCCGCTAAAGCCTCAAACGGAGTGCCCTGTACAGCACGGCGTGCCAAAGTGTTTTTTAACACGCGAAAGTACACCCCGGACTTACGTGCAGTGGCACGCAACTTGGTAATGTCGCTGACTACTATGCCACGGTACTCTGCCAAAATAATAGTCTGAGCCTGCGCTACTTGTTCGTTAACTTCAGCTACTATTGCTTGCTTTTCTTGTAGATTAAGACCCAAATCATTCTCCATCCTCAACTGGAACACCAAACCAAATCTCAGCGCTCCATCGTTAACAACTGCGTCCTTAAGCCGAGGCAATAATATTACTCCTGCTCGCGGGCACACCATCTACGTAGGTGTAAGAGAACCGACAACAGAAAGCTTGATATTGCTTCCGCCATACAGTGCATCTTAATTAAACCCTATTGGGTACCTACGGTCTTTGACAATCTGCCAATCACCCAGCAGTTCAAAGCCTGTAAGCGACATGACTAAATAATCATCATCCCGCATAATTTGTATTACATTACTCCGCAGCTTTAAATTGACTCAGAAACAGCCGCCATTTTTCATGGCTTATAAGTAATGAGCAAAATAAATTATCCTGCTAAGCTGGCCTGTTCAATACGAATACCTACGCCCATGGTACTGGAAACAGACACCTTCTTCAGGTACACACCCTTGGCAGCAGCTGGCCTAGCTTTATTTAAGGCATCGACCAGCGCCAACAGATTTTCACGTAGCGCTTCCGACGTGAACGAAGCACGTCCAATGGTGCACTGCACAACCCCATTCTTGTCGGTGCGGTACTGCACCTGACCAGCCTTAGCATTCCTAACGGCACCAGCCACATCAACGGAAACGGTACCCACTTTAGGGTTAGGCATCAAGCCGCGCGGACCAAGAATCTGACCTAATTGACCAACGATGCGCATAGCATCAGGCGAAGCTATCACCACATCAAAATCCATATTGCCGGCCTTAATGCTTTCCGCCAAGTCTTCGAAGCCCACCACATCCGCACCAGCGGCCTTGGCTTCCTCAGCCTTGGCACCTTGAGCAAACACAGCAATGCGCACAGTCTTGCCAGTCCCCTTGGGCAACACCACAGCGCCGCGTACTAATTGATCGGACTTGCGGGCATCAATGCCCAAATTAATTGCGATGTCGATAGACTCATCGAACTTGGCCTTAGCAGTTTCTTTTGCTAAATTCAGTGCGTCATTAACAGCGTAAAGCTTGTTACGGTCAATTTTGGCGATCAACGCCTTATATCGTTTAGAAATATGTGCCATGTTATACGCCCTCCACAACAATACCCATACTGCGCGCGCTACCGGCAAGAGTGCGCACCGCCGCATCCATGTCGTTAGCGGTCAGATCGGGCATCTTGGTTGTTGCAATTTCTTCAGCCTGTTTACGGGTCAATTTACCAACTTTTTCTGTAAGTGGCCTAGGGCTACCCTTCTGCAAACCAGCCGCTTTCTTAATCAGAATGGTCGCAGGCGGGGTCTTCATAATGAAAGTGAAGCTCTTGTCCGCAAAAGCCGTAATTACCACCGGTATTGGCAAACCCGGTTCCACGCCCTGGGTCTGCGCGTTAAAAGCTTTGCAGAACTCCATGATATTCAGCCCACGTTGACCAAGCGCCGGACCGATAGGCGGACTAGGATTTGCCTTGCCGGCAGGAACTTGCAACTTGATAAAACCTATAATTTTCTTTGCCATAACACTCTCCCTATGGGTTCAAGCGAACGCTATTGCGCTCTCCCCGATTAATACAGAAAGGAAAAGAGGAACTGGAGAAGCTTGCCCACAATCGGCTTTCTCTTCTCCATTCATCCTTAAACCCTCCGCCCTAAGCCTTCTCAACTTGACCGAAATCCAGCTCCACAGGTGTTGAACGGCCAAAAATAGTCACCGCCACCCGCAACTTGTTCTTGTCATAATTGACGTTTTCCACCATGCCGTGGAAATCAGTAAACGGACCATCCTTGACACGTACCGCTTCACCCACTTCAAATAGCACCTTGGGTCTCGGCTTTTCAACCCCGGTCTGCATCTGATGCATTATATTTTGCACTTCTTTTTCGCTAATGGGGGTAGGCTTCATTGCCGAACCGCCCAAAAATCCTGTAACCTTGGGCGTACTTTTAACGAGATGCCAGCTTTCGTCGGTCATTTCCATCTCAACCAGTACATAGCCCGGGAAAAACTTACGTTCGCTAATGCTTTTCTGGCCCAACTTCAGCTCCACAACCTCTTCCACCGGCACCAAAATCTGACCGAACTGATCTTCCAAACCCGCTCGCTGAATTCGCTCCGGCAATGCACGCTGCACGTATTTTTCAAACTGAGAGTACGTATGAACCACATACCAACGCTTGGACATTATTCACGCCCCATTAATTTATTAACCACCAACAACAAGCTAGCATCAACCGCCCACAAAAACAGTGCCATTACAACTGCAAAAAGTAGCACCACTCCTGTTGTCTGCACCGTTTCTTTGCGCGATGGCCATACCACGCGCTTGGCTTCAGCTACAGACTCTGTACCAAACCCAAAAAGGCGCCTGCCCGGTTCGGTCGTCCAAACCACAGCAGCAGCCAACATAAACCCAAGCAATATTGCTGCAAGCTTCACCACTGCAGCGCTTTCATGCAAAGCATAAAACCCCGCAATGCCCGCCGCAACAAACAGGAACGCGACAATCAATTTAATTTTATCCGCCATGCGCAATCTGTCCGTTTTTCTTGATGATTTAACTGGCAGGCCAGGAGGGTTTCGAACCCCCAACCCTCGGTTTTGGAGACCGATACTCTACCAATTGAGCTACTGGCCTAATTTTTTAAATGGGAGCGTCAACCAATCAAGGCAAGAACCCATCTTTGAACACTTCTCCACTCCCCTTGCCGCCGCTACTCAATCACCTTGGCCACCACACCGGCACCGACGGTGCGA
>CAIRGS010000015.1 GCA_903878125.1 uncultured Nitrosomonadales bacterium
AAACTTCTCCACTCAGCCGGGCATCGATATTCTTTGCGGGAGCGGCTGTGGTGGGGAGTTCAGCTTGCGCCATAGCCATCACATCCATGCCCGCATCCGCACCGGCAAGAGTTGCTGCTGCGCAGTATCAGCTATAATTGTATCACTCATGGCCACGAGAGAAACCACTCCGGTACGATGTTCATGGATTGACAATTTGACTTGTTGCATGATTGGCTCGATGCGACATCAAAAGCGTGATGCGATAGGCAGTTGATTAGAGTGCTCAGCTCAGTCTGCCCTTCAACATGTTGTGCCAGAAACCAACGATGTCCTCAGTTTCCCGCTGTTGTGTGTATGTGCCAAGGACATAGTCTGACGCCGCCTTGCCCATTGCTGAATATCGTTCAGGCTCTTGATCATACGTATCAATTATATTCTCGATCGTCCTAACATAGCTAAGCACATCCCCGCAAGGGACGGGGAACGAGAATTGTGGCTTCATGAATTCTTGCCCGCCGCCAGCGTGATAGCCTACTGTTATGCAGCCGCAAGCCATAGCCTCGGCGGGCGGCAGCCCGAAACCTTCGTATTGACCGAAGTTGAGAAAAATTGCCGATTCCTGCATCAACTTGGCCACCTTCGCATGCGGCAGTTCCGAAAACGGCAACAACTCAAAATCTTTCAGCGCATTGCGGGCCTTTAAGATATTTACAACCTGCCGCACCACCAACTCGTTCTTGCGCGGGGTGTAACAAATTTGGCGTTTTTTCTCGCGTTGATAGAAAAATATTGCAGGATCGATCGATAGATGAAAACGAGTAACGGCTTGGTTTGGAAAAACATAGCGTAAATATCTCAAACCATCTTCTGAGTTGATCAGGACGCCCTTCACGTCCTTATGGCCGTAGGGCGGGACAATCGGCTTGCTGTCTAGAGGGTAGCCTTGGAATGTCAGATAGCAGCCCTGATTTAGTATTACCTTAGGAACGTTTGGCCCGATCTCGGCCAACTCTGGCCCATAGATTTCAGGTAGCACCAAAAAGTCGTTTGGACCGATGACGGAGGACTTCGAGCCACGCAGGTATATTTCACGCTGCCGATTTGGCTGCAGATATTTTCTTAGCTTGAAATACGCCCGTCGCTGCACGCTATGGTCCCAATACGCCACCGGTGTTTGGTTCTCGAACCAACTGCAACGGTGGTCCATGGTCCGATGAAGAACAAACGCCGGTATGTGATTGGCATTTAGAATATCCACGTGTCGATAGATTATCTGGACGCCTCCGGATGGGGTGTTATAATCTGGAGTTAGGAAATAGATAGTCATGAAATATATGCAAGAAGAGGCGAGGCATTCAGAAAGGCGGCTTTCTCGCGCAATTTCATTTTGATCGACATAGAGGGTCGTCCATCTGGAGTCAGTTTGTTTTTGGCTTTAGTAATTGCGTATTGTCGAGCGAAAAGATATTTTTCCGTCGTACGCAGATAGCATCCCAAGAGATATTGCAATATTTTCCTTCTATTCAATTGCGATCGAAAATATGAAGAAGGAATTTAGGATATATCTATCCGTAGTGGGATTGATGTGTGTTCGGGATGATGTTTCGGTATTTCGATTGGTCGTAATTCTGAGTGCTTAACTTCAGCTCATTTTCCGCTGGCATCGCCGCGATTGATGGCCGTGA
The DNA here is from genome assembly GCA_903878125.1 of uncultured Nitrosomonadales bacterium. GTDB lineage: Bacteria > Pseudomonadota > Gammaproteobacteria > Burkholderiales > Gallionellaceae > Nitrotoga. Next base: position 1,668 of record CAIRGS010000015.1, read on the forward strand.
TATTTTTTGAAAAATTTTCGCAACTTGAATGAGTAGGTTTTAATTATATTTAATACCCATCAAAAAACCTGTTTCGCCAGCTGTCAATATTTCTGCAGGACCGCTGCGGCGTGCGGCAAACGCTGGTTTGCTTGCATGAAAATAAAATCGACGTTTCTCTGTGCGCTCAAATGAAAAGTGCTGCAGAACATACGAAATATAGAGTTGACGCGCTATGTCTGTCAGGAGGGTATATTTAAAATATTTGTTGCGGATCTTTGAATTAGTTATTGTTGCAATAGTGTCTTGGTGATGATAAGGTGTTATCGGCTGACCGTACTTCAAATAGTATTCATGAAAAATTAGATGACAGCATTGAATCAAGACAGCCTTCTTGATGCTGTTGCTATATGCTATGACTTTATTGGGTTGACGCCCGCAGGCGCAATTCTATATATGAATTTTCAATTTATTAGCTGCTTCGGCCGATACTGACAAATCATCCAGATTGGAAATTTGCCTAAGCCTGAGTGGCTCAGACCCGCTGCAACCCAGCCATCTTGGCCGATCGATAGAAATTGGCAGTGGAAGTGCTGTTTAGGTAGCGAACTCGTCGCAAGAAACTCTTCTCTTCGCCGTGTTCTATGCTTGGCCTAGGCATGTTTCCAATCAGGTAAATCATTGACTCGGTACGCATTAATGCGGCAACTTACCTGGACGGAAAAGCGACCGACTCGGCTGCGCCACTTATATGCGATCGAGGTGTCGTTTTTAAACCAGTCAGCGCGAAACCTGCATGTTTTGTCGACCACAAAAAATGGTAATATTTTCTTGCTTATAATATCCATGCAATAATTTATATTAAATGCATCGACAGGCGCCACGAATTCTAAGCATGTGAATTACCTCGCGGATCTCATTTTATAATATTGAGTACGCTGGAGTAGAAGCGCTGATTAGCGTCGCGGCATTCATCTAAAGCTTCAGGGTAGTTCCGTGCGGCACCCGCCAGAATTCTCCAGCCTTTAACCATCTCGAGTTCGTGCTGGCCGTTTCTGAAGCGACCAAGGAAGGATTTACTCTTCCAGCGAGCCGGGTAGATGGCGGGCGCCTGCTTAAGCGTTAAGAACTTAGAGTTGAAGGGAAATGCCAAAACCTTTCTGTTCAATAACAAGGCCCAATAGACGCCATGGTAGGAACTTGTCAGAATAGTATCTCCAGAGCCAAGGAAGTCTAAGACATCATTCAAGTCATTGGTTTCATTTGTCATGTATGGAAAACCACGGATTGGAATCGGTCGATTTTTATGTGAAAATACAACGAACTCGTGCTTTATGTCGCGTGCTTTATCAAAAGCTGAATTCAGGCAACTAGCGCACGGGACCCAAGTATGGGAATATCCATAATCCCGGATACCCACAAGATCAAAGGTGCTCAAATATGATTTATAGTCAAACTGATGATGTTGGCTATACCAGTGATCATTATCTAGTTGTTGACCAACACCCCAGGCTACTAGTTTTGCTGGTCGGCTCTTATGTATTTTTCTGAAAGCTGGCATAAACCACTGGTCTAACAGCCCTCCGCCACCTAGAATGACATGTTTATCACGAAGATCTTCTGGTTCGATGTTCAATATTTCTCTGTGGCTCGCAATGCAATCCGGAAATGAGAAATAGCGAGCAGGTGAAGAGTAATAGTCGCCAATGTTGGTGTCGTCGATTCGAT
>CAIRGS010000016.1 GCA_903878125.1 uncultured Nitrosomonadales bacterium
AGTCGCATACACTCAGTATTGGGCAATCTGTCACCCTCCGTCTTTGAGCGGAACAGGGCAGCAAAAAAACCTATCGTTGTGTCCGAAATTACTTGACCACTACAGAGCAGCTCTATAAGACTGAAGCCGATAACCATTACATTTCCAGCTTCCATAGTTTGCAAAATATCTTGAACCGGAGGAGGCTCACAACACCAATCCAATCTGGTAGACTTACCCACAGAGGCGTAGTCAAATACGCTGTAAATCGCCTAGTCAAAATTCATCGCGCACAGGTGGGCAGTTTCAAACGTGAGCCAACAGGCATCACAACAAAGGGAGATCGCACATGACCAGAGCACTCATTACTGAGCAGCGTCTTATTGAGGCAATAAATTTAGCGCTTCTCCATGATTGGCCGCACAAGGACTGCCACTGTAAGGTCGCGGCCTTAAGGAAAGTCGAACACCCGAAAAGAAACTGGGAGGTTGAGGTCACCAGCGTGGGCGGCGCGAATCTCCTGCATACTGAAAAATGTGAGCGCCTATTGGAAAAAGTGTTAAGCGAACTGGACGGAAAGTATAACGTTCAGTGGCCGACGTAGTGCCGCCCATCTCGGCTGTCAAGCGAGGCTGCGCAAAAGCGCGTTGTCCATTGCTTTTATTCCTTAAGCACAATTCATAAGGGGGTTCGCGTGAACTTTTTTCGAAAATGGTTTGGTGTCGGTCGTACAAATACTCCCGCTCGACCATTTGAGACCAAGGAGGTAGTCGCAATCAAAGTGGCCGCAGCCAAAGGAGACATGCGCGCCAAGAGCACGCTCGGACGCATGTATTTCAAAGGCGAAGGAGTTCCACAGAACTATTTAGAAGCGGCATTTTGGCTGAATGCTGCCGTTGATGCTGGTGATGCAGACGCTCAAAGACTTCTTGATATGGCTTATGAAGAAAATTTTAGCGTCGGCCGTACAAATACTCCCGCTCGACCATTCGAAACCAAAGAGGCAGTCGCAATCAAAGTGGCCGCAACCAAAGGAGACGTGCGCGCCAAGAGCATGCTTGGAAGCATGTATTTCAAAGGCGAAGGAGTGCCACAGAACTATTTAGAAGCGGCATTTTGGCTGAATGCTGCTGCTGAGGCTGGAGATGCAGACGCTCAAGGTCTTCTTGGTATGGCTTACGAAGAGGGTTTTGGCGTGGATCAAGACTTTAGCAAAGCAGCCGCGCTTTATCGCAAAGCCGCTGACCAAGGAGTCGATGCGGCAGCCTACTTCCTGGCAAAGCTGTTTCTTGAAGGGAAAGGCGTTGCCAAGGACACCACGGTGGCCATAAAGTGGTTTCTAACGAGTGCGAGAGCCGGAAACACTGGAGCACAAGGAGTATTGCTTGCACTTTACATGTACGGGGAGGGCGTTCCTGTTAACGCGCAGGAAGCGTATTTTTGGGCTCTCCTTGCTGCACGTGAGAAGCATCCACTGGCGTTACAGCTCATGCCGAAAATCACTAGCACACTTACTTCTCAACGGCGGGCTGAAATAGAACAGCGGGTACGAGACTGGAAGCCAATCGATACGCCTTCGGAAAGATCAACGGCTTCAGTTCGCCAGAAACATAGTCGCGCTCTAGAAATGTTTGCAGAGGAAATTGAGTCGTGGCCCATTGATCAAGCGAAGATAGCACTACAACTAATCGAAGCAATCATACATGGCGATAGCGACGAAATCGACAGGATTTCTGGTGCTCTTACTGTGGGCCATTTTGGGGCAGTCATGACAGTTGTTAATAAGATGGAACAAGGTGATTAGCGGTGCCCAACGAATAAGATTAGATCAACTGGCGATTCAAGCGGGCCATGGAAATGCCAGCTCACTTCGTAGTTGGCGGCGTGCGCCGCACCCGCCTAACCTAAACGGCCAGAAAGAAAATCATGAAGCATCGTCTAGCGTTACTTCTCCTGTTGGTAAGTGTTTCTAGTTCTGTGTTCGCCATTGTCCTAGGCGGCAGTAATCTCGGAATATCGGGATATCCAGATCACTTCTGTATGAAGCCGAGCAAACCGATTAAACCTTACAGCTTTAACAGCCGTTGGGAAATTGACTCCTATAACAGCCAAGTCGATTCATACAACATGGAGCGCCAGCGCTATGTTGGTTGCGTGAAGGATTATCTAGAATATGCCAGCAACGACATCAAGCGAATAGAAGAAAGAATGGATGAAGCAATTGAAGAAGCAAAGCGCCCCTCTTTCTAACATGGCGCTCAACCGCGCTCCCTTCGGTCGCTGGACGCTACGCGATAAAGCCTCGCTGCGCCAGTTAGCCTTCGTTAGAGCTTTAGTTATGTAGGAGTTATATGGCAGCTAGAGATAGATTTACATCGGGCATTGAATGTCCTAATTGTGGCCAAAAGGGCGTGCTCCATATGTCTGAAGATGATCACCCATACATGCGCAATCCACATCGAGAAGTTGATGAAATTGAGGGGGAATTTACTACCTTCGTAAGTAAAGGCGTTGACGTTGCTGTCACATGTATAAAGTGCAATGCAAATTTCGCCTATTGAAAATTAGCTGCAAGCTCTAACAAGTAAGATTAGATTGTGATCGCGAAGTAAGCCACAATCTAAACCATTTGTTGGACAAGCCCGGCAAATCAATGGGGTCAGCAGCAACGAAAACTGCGTCGCGTGCTGCAAGTCAGTCAATGCGCTGCTCGACAGCATGTCTCTCAAAGAGAAATTTCAGGTCGCTCTCAATCAAAATGGGCAATTCAAATGCCCGATTGGTTTCGGTTCTACCGGATATGCAACGCGATAATTTTTCTTTCGAGCTTTTCTTCGCTCAGGATTTTAAATGAATGGCAGTGACTTTAAATGCGCAAGGCTTTAGTCACTACCTCACGGGTGAGGTGAGGTGCAAATAGCTCGATGAAATGATATGTATAGCCGCGCAGAAATTCGTTGCGGCGGATGGCAATGCGCGTGGTGCTGGATTGAAATAGATTGCCAGTATCTATCATGCGTAAGAGCTTATCGCGTTCTGGAATGAATGCCATTTGGGCGACTATGCCGATACCCAAACCTAATTCTACATAGGTTTTAATTACGTCCGCATCAATGGCAGTGAGTACGATGTTAGGAGTGATGTTGTGCGCACTGAAGGCGGCATTGATCTTTCCGCGTCCGCTAAATGCGAAGTCGTAAGTAATGATGGGATATTGAGCAATTTTTTTCAGCGTCAGTTTTTTTTCAGCCAATAGCGGGTGTCCTATCGGCACCACAATGCAGTGGTGCCATTCATAGCACGGCAAGGTTGTCAGCTCGTCGTACATAATAAGACTTTCTGTGGCGATGGCGATATCAGCCTCTCCATTAAGTACCTGCTGCGCAATTTGAGTGGGGCTGCCTTGATGCAGGCTAAGTTTGACTTTTGGATAACGTTCAATGAATTGTTTGACCACTGGCGGCAGAGCATAGCGTGCCTGGGTATGGGTGGTGGCGATGGTAAGCGAACCACTATCCTGGCTGCGAAATTCCTGACCCACATGTTTTAAATTGCCTACATCATGAAGCATGCGCTGGGCAATTTCGAGCACGGCCTTGCCTGGCTCGGTGATTGCGGTAAGGCGTTTACCATTGCGAACAAATATCTCGATTCCCAGCTCTTCCTCCAAAGATTTCATCTGCTTGCTCAGCCCGGGCTGTGAGGTATATAGCGCTTTCGCTGCATCGGAAATGTTGAGTTCATGCTTAACAATCTCATGCAGGTAACGCAATTGCTGTAAGTTCATAGCGATTTATCTTATAACCGTAGATTATAAGATACTAACATAATGTTATTTGATAACAATATGGAGGTGCGTTACCATGCGCGCCGTTTTAGGGAGTTTAGATGGACTGGCTTTATACATTTTCTGGTTTTATAGTCGGCTTTGTGGTCGGCGTGACCGGCGTTGGCGGCGGCTCCTTAATGACACCAGTACTGGTGCTGATGTTCGGCATTGCCCCGGCCACGGCGGTCGGCACTGACTTGCTGTATGCGTCGCTGACCAAGATGGGCGGTAGCTGGGTGCATGGGCGACGCGGCACGGTAGATTGGAAAGTAGTTAAGCTGCTGGCAATGGGTAGTTTACCCGCCGCTTTGCTCAGCATGGCGCTACTCCATTATTTGGCGCTGGACGAGAAACATCTTAAGTCGCTTATTACCAGCGTATTGAGCGTTGCATTATTGCTGACTGCGGCGGCTCTGCTGTTCAAGCCGTATTTGATAAAGCTTGGGAGACGTCCGGATGGCGTGATGTTTGAACTGCATGCGCATCATTTAACCGGAGCGACTATTTTTACCGGTGCGGTTCTGGGTGTGCTTGTAACAATTTCATCGGTTGGTGCGGGTGCGTTGGGCGTGGTGGTGTTGCTGTTCCTTTATCCACGCGCGCCTATGGCCAAGATCGTTGGCACTGACATTGCACACGCGGTGCCGCTCACCCTGATTGCCGGGTTGGGTCATGCCGCGCTGGGTACCGTAAATTACGGGCTGCTGGGCAGTTTGTTGCTGGGTTCGCTGCCAGGAATTTATTTGGGCAGCCATCTTGGTATTAAGATCCCAGACCATGTGCTGCGCCCGATTCTGGCAACCATGTTGACTACTATCGGTATCAAGCTGATGCTGTACTGAAAATTGTTACTTGATAGATAAAGTGCATTTTTTAAAATTGGCCGCCAAAGCAAGATTAGCTTAACTTGGCTTTATAATGCGCCGTTAATGTAAGGAAATTGAAAATGTATAAATACGATGTTTATGACCATCAAATTGTTGATGAGCGCGTCGCTCAGTATCGCGACCAAGTGCGCCGCCGTTTGTCAGACGAGCTGACCGAAGATGAGTTTCGTCCGCTGCGATTGCAGAACGGACTATATATGCAAATTCATGCTTATATGCTGCGTATCGCTGTGCCCTATGGCTTGGTGTCTTCTGAGCAGATGCGCATGCTTGCGCACATCGCGCGCAAATACGACCGTGGCTATGGCCACTTCACGACCCGCCAAAATCTGCAGTTCAATTGGCTTAAGCTGGAAGATACGCCAGATATTTTGGCTGATCTTGCCACAGTTGAAATGCACGGAATTCAGACCTCTGGCAACTGCATCCGCAACATTACATCCGATGAATATGCGGGCGTTGCGGCAGATGAAATTATTGACCCGCGTCCATACGCCGAAATTCTGCGTCAGTGGAGCACTTTCCATCCAGAGTTCGCTTTCTTGCCGCGCAAATTCAAGATCGCAATAAATGGTGCAGCCGAAGACCGTGCCGCGATCGCGGTGCATGACATCGGGCTGTCCGTGCTCAAGAATGAACAAGGAGAAATTGGTTTCCGTGTGTTGGTAGGTGGCGGTACGGCACGCACTCCTATTATCGCTAGCGAGATATGCGCTTTTCTGCCGTGGCAGCATGTGTTGACGTACATTGAATCCATCATGCGTGTCTACAACCAATATGGCCGCCGCGACAATATGTACAAGTCACGCATCAAAATACTGGTTAAAGCCGTCGGGATTGAAGAGTTTAGACGCCAGGTCGAAGCGGATTGGGCTGATATCAAAAACGGCCCAGGTACTTTGACTGTTGAAGAACTGAACCGTGTCGCGGCCTACTTTACAGCGCCCGCTTATGAAACATTACCGGCAATTGACCCCGGTGTGGCGTTATACAAGACCGAGAACAAGGCTTTTGCGAATTGGTTGCAGCGCAACGTGAAGCCGCACAAAATTCCGGGGTATGCGGCTGTGGTGCTGTCACTTAAGAAAACGGGCATAGCGCCGGGAGATGCGAGTGCGGAGCAAATGGATGTTGTTGCAGATCTGGCCGATCGTTTCAGCTTCGGCGAACTGCGCGTCACTCATAAGCAGAATTTAGTGCTGGCCGACGTTAAACAATCCGACCTTGTCAGCCTCTGGAAAGAATCAGCAGAGCATGGCATGGCATCACCGAACATTGGTTTGTTGACCGATATCATCTGCTGCCCCGGTGCGGACTTCTGCACCCTGGCATTTGCCAGATCAATCCCACTTGCAAAAATGATTGCAGAGCGCTTTGATAACCTCGATTTTCTGCATGATATTGGTGAGATCGAGCTCAATATGTCAGGTTGCGTCAATGCTTGCGGGCATAATCATATTGGACATATTGGCGTCATCGGCGTCGACAAGAAGGATGGGGGTGAGTGGTATCAAGTGTCTGTTGGTGGTGCACAGGGTAACGATGCCGTAATCGGTAAAATAATTGGCCCCTCTTTTAACTTTCAACAAATGCCTGAGGTGATCGATCGGTTGCTGCAAGTTTATATGCGTGAGCGCCTTGAAGAAGAACTTTTCATCGACACGGCACGCAGGATAGGCATGACGCCCTTTAAAGAATATGTGTATGCAACGCCAATTAATGCAGAAGATACTGTTGATAAAAGTGCTTATGGGTTTATCAGTAAGCCTGATAACTATACAGTTCAACGTAAATCGAGGTTTTAACAATCATGATTATTAAAAACAAAGCCGTTGTCAGCGATGATTGGACCGTCCTCCGCCTGAGTGAAAATGAGACGCCAGAGTCAGTCACCGTTCCTGCCGGAAAAATTATTGTGCCGCTTAAAGTGTGGCAGGTGCAGCGGGCCCAGCTGCAAAGTCGCGCTGAGCTGGGTGTCTGGCTGGCCAGTAGTGAGAGGCCTGAGGAATTGAAAGGCGAGATGGAGAAATTTAACGTCATCGCTGTTGATTTTCCTAAATTCGCGGATGGCCGTGGTTATTCTATTGCTTACAATTTGCGTGCACGTCTTGGCTACGTTGGCGAATTGCGCGCTATTGGTGATGTGTTGCGTGACCAGCTGTTCTACATGCAGCGCGTCGGCTTTGATGCTTTCGCGCCGCGTCCGGACAAGAACATCCATGATGCGCTAAAGGGTTTGACGGACTTTTCAGAAACCTATCAAATTTCGGTGGATCAAAAATTACCACTGTTCCGTCGTGTAAAACGCGATGGAATTACAACTGCAGGTTCAGTCCATGAGTGAGTTGCATCAAAAAATTGATCAAACACGCTCTGTGTTGGCCAATGCTGTGCGTGACTACGCGCCCGTTATTTTTGCTAATAGTTTGGGGGCGGAAGATATGGTGTTGACCGATTTGATCAACAAATATCAGCCCGACATCGAAATGTTTAGCTTGGATACCGGCCGTCTGCCGCCAGAAACATACGACCTGATGCAGGAAGTTCGTGCGCGTTACACTGTGCCGCTGCAAATTTTTTTCCCGGAGGCTAGACGGATCGAAGAGTACGTCGCCCAAAATGGGGTGAATGGCTTTTACGACAGCGTCGAGCTGCGCAAGAGCTGCTGCTATATCCGCAAGGTGGAGCCGTTGCGCCGCGCCTTATCCGGCAAATGCGCCTGGATTACTGGCATGCGTCGTGAGCAGGCACCCACGCGGGGTGTTTTACTGGCATCAGTGTTTGATGTCGATAATGGATTGCAAAAATTAAATCCGCTGCTCGACTGGAGTAATGCCGATGTGTGGGAATACCTTAAACAGCATGAGGTTCCCTACAACAAACTGCATGACCGTTTTTACCCCAGCATTGGTTGCGCACCCTGTACGCGTGCTATCACACCGGGCGAGGATATCCGCTCTGGCCGCTGGTGGTGGGAAGATACGCAAAATAAGGAGTGCGGTTTGCACGTGAACAAGATTACTCCGATCAAGCAGATATAGTCTGTTAAAGGTTTCGGTAGATGTCTGACAAGACGTGCCTCATTTACCTGCGCCATTTTATTTGTTGAACCATGGATTCAGTTATTTTGAATTTGTACTTTTAGAAGCTGAGAAAAAAATGAGCAATCAACCTTTTACCCATCTGGATGTTCTGGAAAGTGAATCTATCCACATCATGCGAGAGGTGGCGGCGGAATGCAAAAATCCTGCGTTGCTATTCTCCGGCGGCAAGGATTCCATCGTCATGCTGCGCTTGGCAGAAAAAGCTTTCCGCCCGGCACGCTTTCCGTTTCCGCTGGTACATATTGATACTGAGCATAATTTTCCGGAGGTGATCGCTTGTCGCGACAAATTGGCATCTGATTTAGGCGAGCGGCTTATCGTACGTTCGCTGGATGACTCGATCAAGAAGGGAACGATTGTACTGAAAAATGCAGATCAGGGACGCAATGCCTTTCAGTCTGTGACCTTGCTGGAAACTATTGCCGAGTTTGGTTTCGATGCCTGTATTGGCGGTGCGCGCCGTGACGAGGAGAAAGCACGAGCCAAAGAGCGCATCTTTTCATTCCGCGACGAGTTCGGTCAGTGGGATCCGAAAAATCAGCGCCCCGAGTTGTGGGATACATACAACACACGGGTGCATGCCGGTGAAAATATTCGCGTGTTTCCGATCAGTAATTGGACGGAAATGGATATTTGGGAATACATCGCACGTGAGAAGCTATATATCCCCGACATCTACTATGCGCATGAACGCGAGGTGATCCGCCGCGACAATGGTATTTTGCCCGTGTCGCATCTGGTGCAGCCCAGACCAGGTGAAAAGGTGGAAAAATTGATGGTGCGTTTCCGCACTGTGGGCGATATGACTTGTACCTGTCCGGTAGAGTCGCATGCACACAACGCGCAGGAAATTATTGAAGAAACAGCCATCACACGCATTACCGAGCGCGGTGCGACACGTATGGACGATCAGACTTCAGAAGCATCAATGGAACTGCGCAAAAAAGAAGGTTACTTTTAATTATGAGCAATACCACACAGCTTCTTCGTTTTATCACTGCGGGTAGCGTTGACGATGGCAAGAGCACGTTAATTGGCCGCTTGTTACACGACTCCAAGTCCATTTTTGAAGATCAACTTTCCGCCATTACCAAAACCAGCGAGCGGCGGGGCGGCATGGGTGCAGTGGATTTATCACTGCTCACCGACGGATTGCAGGCGGAGCGCGAACAGGGAATTACCATTGACGTAGCTTATCGTTACTTTGCCACGCCCAAGCGCAAATTTATCATCGGCGACACGCCTGGGCATGAACAGTACACACGCAACATGGTCACCGCAGCCAGCACAGCGAACCTTGCAATCATATTAATTGATGCACGCAAGGGCGTACTGACACAAACACGTCGCCATACTTTCATCACCAGCCTGGTGGGTGTGCCGCACATTGTGCTGGCCGTCAACAAAATGGATATGGTGGATTATTCGAAAGAAACGTTCGACGCGATTTGCGCAGAGTATCGTGCGTTTGCCGCGCAACTTGGCCTGCATGAGATGACCTGCATACCAATGTCGGCATTGAATGGCGACATGGTAGTGGAGCGCGGCGAAAATTTAAATTGGTATCAAGGCAGCCCACTATTGGAACTGCTGGAAAACGTGGTGATTGACCATGACATCAACACTACCGATTTCCGCTACCCAGTGCAATGGGTGTGCCGTCCGCAGACGCAGGAATATCACGATTTCCGCGGGTACATGGGGCGCATAGAGTCGGGTGTTATCGAAGCGGGCGATGAAATTACCATCCTCCCTTCCGGCCGCACTACCAAGGTGAAGGAGATCGTCACCTACGACGGCAACTTGCAACGTGCTTGCGCGCCAAAGTCGGTCACGCTTACCCTGACGGATGAGATCGATATTTCGCGCGGCGATATGTTCGTGAGGTCTGCCACTATGCCGCAAGTTTCCAAGGAGTTTGAGGCCATGCTGTGCTGGCTGTCTGAGGCGCCGCTTGACCTGAATCGCAAGTACATTATCAAGCACACCACGCGTGTGGTGAAGTGTGTATTTGCGCGCCTTGAATATCTTGTGGATGTTAATACGCTGGAACAGCACAGCAGCGCCACGCTCAATATGAACGACATTGCTCGCGTGGCGATGAAGGTGCAACAGCCGCTGGTATTCGACAGCTACATCAAAAACCGTTTTACTGGCAGCTTTATCGTCATTGATGAGGCGACTAATAACACTGTTGCGGCGGGAATGATTGTCTAAGCTGCAAACTTCGTAGATTCATGCATCCGACTGAACAAAATGTTTCATGGCAAACGAATGACAGCAAACGAGTGCGTCATAAATGAAGCGGTTGGGGTAATGGTGTGTCGCGTAAGCCTGCGTGTGGTATCTTGTGGGCTCACTAAGCCTACGCACCCTGAGATGCCATGAGCCTGTTTTCCCTAATTGCCGCTCTGTTACTGGAACAATTACATCCGCTTGCCTCGCGCGAGTATTTGTTTGTTTGGCTGACACGCTATGTCAATTTTTTCCAGCGTCACTTAAACACTGGCGAGCATAAACATGGCAAGATTGCCTGGCTACTTGCGGTGTTATTACCGTTATGCGGTACAGCTGCGCTGTATTGGTTGTCGAACCTTATCTATCCGGCGCTCGCCTGGGCATTCTGCGTACTGGTACTGTACCTCACCATGGGTTTCCGCCAGTTCAGTCAGTACTACACCGACATTCACCAAGCGCTACGCGACCACGATTTGAATAAGGCGCGCACTATTCTTTCTACATGGCGTGGAATGCCATGTCATGAACTGAGTTACAAGGAAATTGCGCGCGTCACTATTGAAGAAGGACTGCTGGCCTCGCATCGTCATGTGTTCGGAGTAATTACGTGGTTCGTGATTACTATGCTGCTGGGGTTGGGGCCAGTTGGCGCGATATTGTATCGTATGGCACAGTTCATCTATACGCGTTGGGATAACCAGAACGACGCCGAATTCGCTGAGCTCGGCGAATTCGGCGTGTTCGCACGACAAGCCTATCATTGGATAGAATGGCTTCCGCTGCGCCTTACCGCCACGATCTTTGCTATTGTCGGCGATTTTGAAGACACAATGTATTGCTGGCGCACACAGGCACAAAACTGGCCTGACCCAGAAGCTGGCATTGTGCTGGCCAGTGGTGCGGGAGCGGTCGGTGTACGGCTTGGATCGCCAATTTCACAGGGCGGTTTGCCGCTGGATCGTCCCGAACTGGGAATAGGGGATGAGGCTGACATGGACTTCATGCAAAGCGCTATAGGTTTGGTGTGGCGCGCGCTGGTATTCTGGATTGTGCTGTTGTTACTGCTCGGATTGGCAACATTAGTGCGGATCTGACGTATCCGCAACATTGGTTCCTTGTTTGATAAATGTTATCCCCCCTGCTTATTCAAGGAGGCAGGTCAACATTTATTCTGGCTTATCTCCTGAAACAGCTTCAGTCTCCGTGCATCTATCTTTCCTTCTTGCTCCGATTTTTTCAGTGCACAGCCCGGCTCGTGCGTGTGACGACAGTTATTGAAGCGACACTGGCCGTGGAAGGCTGCGAATTCCACAAATCCAGCTTCGATGGCACCAAAATTCAGATGGTGTAGCCCGAATGCTTGCACACCGGGGCAATCTATCAGATGGCTTTCCGTATCCAAGTGATAGAGACGTGCGTGGGTGGTGGTGTGTTTTCCTGAATTCAGTGCGGTGGATATTTCGCGTGTGGGTGCTTGTGCATCCGGTAACAAAGCATTGATGAGGGTGGATTTACCCATGCCGGATTGCCCCACCAATATGCTGGTGTGGCCTTGTAAAAAGGGGCGCAGAGGAGCGACATCCTCTTTGGCAGACAGTTCCAGCACACGGTAGCCGATGGCGCGGTAGGGTTCCAGTTGGGCACGGGCAAGTATTGCTGCTTCCAGTAAGTCGCATTTATTCAGCACAATGAGCGTTGCAAGTTGCTGATCGTGTGCGGCGATGAGGCAGCGCGCTAGTAGTTCGTCGCTGAATGAAGGTTTGCTTGCCACGACCACAATAATTTGTGTAATGTTGGCGGCAATAAGTTTCTGGCGGTAGGCATCGGAACGATACAGTAAGGTCTGGCGCGGCAGGATACGTTCGATCACTCCTTGCGCATCACTTAAGCGCTGAATTTCTACAACATCACCACATGCAACTTCGCTTTTTTTTCCGCGTGTCAGACATGGCAGCAGTTCTCCATCACACAGCTCAACTATATATTGGCGGCTGAAGGCGGCGACTACTTGCCCTTGGATTGCTAGATTCAAACCTTAAACAAGGCGTCTACCTTGGCGGCGCAGATGAAGTCATTCTCCGACAGGCCACTAATGGCATGCGTGGAATATTCCACATGGCACTTGTTGTAGCTTACGTTCAGATCGGGATGATGATCTTCGCGGTGCGAAAGCCATGCCACTGCATTTACGAAGGCCATAGTCTGATAATAGTTCTTGAAGTTAAAATCTTTTCCGATGGTGTGATCGCGCTGTACCCAGCCATCCAGCTGCTTTATCAACATGTTGATTTTACCCTGAAGTAACGGCTGTATCCCGCCTTCGCAAGGTTTACATTTTTTGCTTGCCAAATCACAGGAAGTTGTCACAACGCTCACTTGAATTTATAGAAATTCTTGTTGAGATAGGCTGCAATATCCAGTTTTTCCTGTGTGGAAAAATTAGCACGCACATTACGAGCGCATACTAAAATTTGTGCCGCTAGTTGCTGCGGGTCATTCACCTTGCGGTTGGAGCGCGTGAAGATGGCATTGCCGTCACCGCCCATCTTGCCGTTGTGACAACGGTTGCATTGGTATTGGTCGAACAATTTTTTACCGGCTTCAGGTTGGCCATCGGCAAAGGACTCGGCTTGTGCTGTACCGCATAGCAGTAAAAATATAGCAAAAAATTTCTTCATGATTAGGTTCCTTGTAAAGTTTGTAATCGGGCAATACGCATCAGAGCCGGTGGATGCGAGTCGTAAAACGTAGAGTACAACGGATCTGGTGTAAGTGTTGCAGCATTGTCTTGGTACATCTTTACCAGAGCGCTGGCCAAATCATGCGCATTGGTTTGTTGCGCGGCATAGGCATCTGCCTCAAATTCATGTTTGCGCGAGTAGTAGCTCATAAGCGGATGCAGTAAGAAACTGAACACCGGTAATATCATGAAGAACAGCAATAGCGCCAATGCGGTCGATGGAGTGGTAACACCGAGTCCGTCATAGAACCAGTTCGCCTCCATCAATTGTGCTAGCAGCCATAAAAAACCCAGGCTCAAGGCAAAGGTGAAAACGATACGCTTCAGCACATGGCGACGCTTGAAATGTCCCAGCTCATGCGCCAATACTGCCTCAATTTCTGTTGGCGCGAGGCGTTCCAGCAGGGTATCGAAAAACACAATCCGCTTGGTTTTTCCGAAGCCCGTGAAGTAGGCGTTCCCGTGTGAGGTACGCTTGGAGCCATCCATTACGAATAGCCCCTGTGCGGTGAATCCGCATTTCTGCAATAGCGCCGTAATACGCATTCTGAGCGTCTCATCTTGCAGTGGGCTGAACTTGTTGAAAATCGGTGCGATGAAAGTGGGATAAATGAAAAGTAGTAGCAGATTGAACGTTACCCATACTCCCCACACATACAGCCACCAATTCGCGCCCATGCGTTCCATCAGCCACAACACTCCAGATAATAATGGCAGGCCGAATATGGCACCGAGCAACAAGCCCTTTGCGGCATCGATCATATACATTGCAAGCGTCATTTTATTGAAGCCGTAACGTGCCTCAATGACAAATGTGCGGTATAGGCTGAACGGCATTTCCAACAGGGATGAAAGTAGCAGCACCGTCAGGATGACCGCCATGCCTTGTATAAGTGAATTGGTAAAAGTGATCAACCACAAATCTGCGATCCGCTGCACCCCGCCACCGAGGGTAAACACGAGTAGCAGTAGCGCATTGAATGGTGCGCTCAGCATAGTCAATCTCGTTTTGGCGCTTGTATAATCTGCTGCTTTTTGATGTGCCGAGAGGTCAATCTGCTCGCGAAAATTCGATGGAACTTCGGCGCGATGCGCCTGAATGTGGGCAAGATGACGTCTTGCCAGCCACATTTGGGCGATCGTAGTTAATATCAGTGCGCTAATAAATAAGGCGGAAAATTGGAATGTATTCATTTATTTTGATTTTTAAATTTTGTAGCATATTTTAGCTAAAGTTTTTCTAATTATAAATAATTGGCTTGTGGTGCTGGTATGGCACAATACCTGCCCGATAATTATTAATAAATAAGCACCGTGAATTATGGCACAAAATCAAAACCACCTTATCTGGATAGACATGGAAATGACCGGTCTGGTTCCGGAAACTGATTACATTATTGAAGTTGCTCTGGTCATTACCGATAGCGAATTGAATACTATTGTTGAAGCACCGGTTTTGGTAGTGCATCAAGCAGATATCATATTGGATGGCATGGATAGCTGGAATAAAGCTACCCATGGCAAATCCGGCCTCATCAACAAGGTAAAAGCATCTACGCTGGACGCCGCAACAGTGGAAGCTCAGATGCTGGAGTTTCTCAAGGAATATGTGCCCGCTCGCACATCACCGATGTGCGGCAATTCCATCTGCCAGGACCGGCGCTTTCTTGCACGCTGGATGCCGCAACTGGAAAGCTATTTCCACTACCGCAATTTGGATGTAAGCACCCTTAAGGAACTTGCTAAACGCTGGAAGCCTGAAGTGGCTCAGGGAATAAAAAAACACGGCAAGCATGAGGCTCTAGCCGATATTTACGAATCTATCAGTGAGATGAAATATTATCGCGAAAATTTTATTCGGATATAAGCGCAATGCACTTTAGTTTTACAAGCTAACGCTTAGCGCCCATTGCCAGAGCCCTTAAGCGGCTCTGTTCCAGTTGCGCAGCTTGCGGTTTATCCAGCCAGCCGTGCAGGTTATCCAACACCAAATCCGTTAATGCATGTATCCAGCCTGGCTGTTCATTGAGGCAAGGGATGTAGTGATACTCGCCGCCGCCCGCCTGCTTAAAGTCTTCTTTACCTTCCATTGCAATCTCTTCCAGCGTTTCCAGGCAGTCTGCCACGAATCCAGGACAGACTACATCAACACGTTTGGTTTTTTCCTTGCCCAACTCTTTAAGGATGGCGGTGGTATAAGGTTTGATCCACTCTGAGCGGCCGAAGCGCGACTGGAAGCAAACTGTGTATTGTTCTGCATTAAGTTGCAGTGCCTCAGCTATCAGGCGTCCGCTCTTGTGGCATTCACAGTGATAAGGATCTCCCTTTTCCAGCGTATAGCGCGGTAAACCATGAAAACTCATCACCAACTTATCCGGACGTCCATGCAGTGTCCAATAATCGCGAATGTTTTGAACAGTGGCCGCAATGTAGCCGGGGTTGTCGTGGAAGTGCTTAATGGTGCGTAGCGCGGGCATGTTGCGCTGTTTGGTGAGTTCATTAAAAATGGCATCCCATGCGGTGCCGGTTGCACTAGCGGCATATTGCGGATACATCGGAACAAGCAGAATGCGCTGACAGTTTTGCGCCTTGAGTTTGCCTAGCACGCTGGGAATTGAGGGGTTGCCGTAACGCATGGCGTAATCCACCACCAGTGGCATGCCATGGGTGCGTTCCCCCAGATAGCCTTGTAGCAGACGAGTCTGACGTTCGGTATGAACTTTCAGGGGTGAGCCTTCCGGCATCCAAATGCTGGCATATTTGGCGGCAGACTTTTTGGGTCGGGTGTTCAGGATAATGCCGTTCAGAATGAACCACCAGACCAGCCTAGGGATTTCCACCACGCGCGGGTCGCTCAGAAATTCACGCAGGTAAGGTTTGACTGCCTGGGCGGTGGGAGCATCCGGCGTACCCAGGTTAAGCAATAACACAGCACATTTTTCAGGTGTGCCGTGGGTGTAAGTTGGTTCAGTTTGGTAAGGCATAAAGTTTTATCCAAAAAAAATTCTACTGAGAAAAAGCCAAACAGAATACCGATTGCAAAGTTTGGGACTGTACTTTTCTATGCCTTTAATGCTGGCATTTTGTTTTTGCTAATATTGCGAGAGTGCATTGCTGAGCAGCTTGGAGGTGATGTCCACAATCGGGACGACTTTTTCGTAATTCATGCGCTTGGGACCGACCACCGCCAGTGTGCCAACAACCTGACCGTCAGCAGTGTAAGGTGCGCTAACTACACTGCACTCGTCCAATCCGGGCAAACCGGATTCGTTACCAACAAAAATATGCACGCCGGGCGCATGGCGGCTTACATCAAGCAACTGAAGCAGCTCGGTTTTCTGTTCGAACACGGCGAACAGCCCGCGCAGCTGTTGCATGTTTGATGAAAGATCGTTTATATATAAAAGATTGCGTTCACCGCTGATCACGTAATCTTCATTTTTTCGTGCAATTACCGCATCACCTGCCGCCATCGCTGCGCTCATCAGCGATGTCAGATCATGCTGCAATTGATGTAACTCGGACTGGACGCGTTGGTGAATATCCTGGAATGGGCAGTTAGCATAGTGCTGGCTTAAAAAATTACCAGCCTCAGTGAGCTGCGACTGGGTGTAATCCTTGTGCGTCAGCAATACGCGGTTTTCCACCTCGTTATTTGGCATTACGATAATTAGCAGAACTTTCTTTTTGGACAGGCGTAAAAATTCGACATGGCTCACTGTGATGGCGGCACGCTTTGGCGTGGCGACCACACCGGCAAAATGGGTGAGCTCTGACAACAAATTGGACGCCTGCATCAGCAAGCGCGAAGGATTGTCGGGTTGTAATTGGTGTTCGAGTTGTTGCACCCGCGCGCTGTCCAGCGGTTGCACTACCATCAATGTGTCGATAAACAAACGATAACCCAGCGCCGTCGGCACGCGCCCAGCGGAAGTATGCGGACTGCTCACCAGCCCCATTTCTTCGAGGTCGGCCATTACATTACGAATAGTTGCAGAGCTGACTTCCAAACCGGAAAACTGTAGTAGCGCACGCGAACCCACCGGCTGACCATTGTTAATATAGCGATCCACCAATGTCTTAAGCAAAATTTGTGCGCGGTTGTTAAGCATTGTTGACATTTAATCTGATCTGGAAGTAGTGGTGTCGATCTTCGATAAGGGTTTGTTATGTTCGTAGCTTGCCGATAAGCGAGGTCGGCTCGAATATCCGCAATTTAATAATAATGAAATCGTCAAGAATTCAGGCTTCTTTTATGCCATGCACAAGCATTTCTATCACAATCATAAAATAATGCTCAAACTGAGAAATCACAAATGAACATTATATCCACTTGGTAAGCTGGAAGTTATTCTAATGTTGTTCTGCACTTGATATATCTAGGCATGGCTTGTTCTAATGATAGATCCATGATCTGGTTATGGGTACAGATCTCCATAGGCAGTTGTTTCCAAATAAAATTCAATGCGGCCAAAAATTATCCCGCTGGGTATTAACCAATTTTTCAATTAGTAGTTCCTGACCATAATGAACTTGCCCGTGGTACATTACGCGCCATTCTGCACAAAGCCAGTCTCAGCGCCGATGAATTTAACCCATTACGCTGCCCATATATAATGGCAGTTAAGATTTAGAGATGAATAACATTTCCACCCCAATCATTTATTTAAACGGAGAAACCATGAAATCAGTTTATATTTCAACCCTACTAGTCATGGCCCTTGCGGCATCCGCTGACGTATATGCGGCTGACTCCACGCTGAGTGTAACCTGTAACGGTGATAACGCTGGTGCTGATGTGTTGGTCAATGGCAAATTCAAGGGCGAATGTCCTGTGGACGTGCTAGTACCAGAAGGCGCATTAACGTTGAAGGTGCAAAAGAAAGTTGATGCTTCCAGTACACGCATATTCGAGCAAGAAATTCGCATAGGCGACAACGTGATCAAATCGATCGAAGTGTTATTGGGTACGCCACAAAGTAACGCCGAAAGCAAGCAAGAGGAGCCAGCGCAGTCAAGCATGGAGCAGACTGAGGCGAAGAAGGGATCATTGCTGAGTGTCACCTGTAAAATTGATGACATGGATGCTGAAGTATTCGTTGACGATAAACTCAAGGGCGCATGTCCGCTGGACGTGCAGGTGGCTGAAGGCACGTTGAAGTTGCGGGTGCAAAAGAAAGTCGATGCTTTGAATGATCGCATCTTCGAACAAGAAGTCCGTGTCGGAGATGGTGCGATCAAAAAGGTCGAGGTTCAATTGGGCGCGGCGCAACTTAATGCTGCCGGCAAACAACACAAACCTGAACTGGCTGAGGTTAAGAAGGGAACGTTCAAGGATTGCCCAAACTGCCCGGAAATGACAGTCATCCCTGCAGGACGTTTTGACATGGGTTCGCCGAATAATGAGATCGGGCACGGCGTTGATGAAAGTCCTGTTCATCAGGTCACTCTACCGTCCTTTGCTTTAAGCACAACCGAAATTACCCGAAGTCAGTATGCGGCATTTGTAGGCGATACAAAACATGACGCAGGCACATGTTGGGCAGTCAACGAAAGCGGCTGGGTTGAAGATCGTGCTGGCCGCAATTCGGGTGACTTTGTCTTTCGTAAAGACCTTGCTGGCGACCGCCAGTTTGACAACCGCCCGGTTTCCTGTGTCAATTGGCATGATGCTCAAGCCTACGCCCAATGGTTATCAAAGATAACCGGGAAAAACTACCGTCTGCCGACCGAAGCGGAATGGGAATATGCCGCCCGCGCCGGCACGACAACCGCCCGCTACTGGGGTAATGATGTCGGGCGTAACAATGCTAACTGCAGTGATTGCGGTCACAAGTGGGAGGAGTCCGCCACTCCGTGGGAGGGAGCGTCATCTTCCCCGGTAGGCAGCTTCCCGCCCAACGCTTTTGGTCTGTACGACATGCTTGGAAATGTGTGGGAATGGACAGAGGATACTTATCATAATAATTATAAAGGTGCGCCAACCAATGGAAGTGCCTGGGTACAAAAAACATCTGGAAATGATAGATCTGTAGGACGTATTATTCGCGGCGGCTCGTGGAAATACAGTTCGGAGTTTATGCGCGCAGCATACCGCATGGGAAACGAAGAGATAAAACGTTATGAATACAAGGTTGGAATTCGTCTCGCCAGAACGCTCCCATAGTTAACATATTGAGCTTTTGTTCTTTTTGTCGCAAATTGGCACCTGAGTAAACGTAGAGAACCTCGAGTAATATTCAACGTAGCAATACGATGTTTCTCTAATCCAGCTGCGATGTTTGAGCTTCGTG
>CAIRGS010000017.1 GCA_903878125.1 uncultured Nitrosomonadales bacterium
GATCACGCCAGTGGAGAACGGCAGCACCTGCTCTGCCTCGCAGTCCAGTAGATTGGCTACTTCGGCACAGGTGGCACGAGCCGCAGCCAACCCCTGCTCACCGGTACCGGCATTAGCGTTACCCGTGTTAACCACCAGTGCACGCACGCTTTTGTTCGCGACCAGATGTTCGCGCGCCACAATAACCGGCGCGGCGCAGAAACGGTTTTGTGTGAATACTCCAGCCACCGTGGCTTGCGCGGTCAGGTGCATGAGCAGCAAATCCTTGCGCCCGGGCTTCTTGATGTTGGCTTCAGCCGTGCCCAGCAGCAAGCCTTTAACAGGCAGCAGAGCACTTGAGAGAGGGGATTGCAGATTAACTGGCATGCCGTCAGACCATATGTTTCATGAATTAATATGATTAGTGCCTGGCATTATTTACCACGCAATAAATATGAAGGAGCTGTGTGGATATTCATGTGAAGAGCTGAACAACCTATTGCACAGAATCATATTAGAGACCAGCGAAAAGGTGCTTCACATTTAGAGCATTCGGATTAGCCGCTAGTAGCGACCACCTTGCTGGTAAATGTAGTTGCTCATTTCTACGGATTGCATATTCATGCGCCGCACAATGCCGTGCACGTGACGCACAATACCGCGCATTACGTAGTAGACGATGGCGGGGTTGGTGCTGAGAAAAGATTCCAGATGGGAGCGGTCCAGTAATAGCATTTTGCTGTCTGTTTTGGCCACCACAGTCGCGCTGATCTGCGCGGCACTTCCACCAACAAACGTGATGATGCCAGCCAAATCACCGGGCTGTAGCAGATGCAAGGTAGCTTTTTCACCACCAAGAGTGGCTGTCGCCTCAACCTCGCCAGTAGCAAGGATCATAAGCGTATTTCTAAGCGCACTATTACCAGGCTGAAGAAGATATTCACCCGCCTTGTATTCATGCACCGTAATAATACTTGCCAATGCTTCAATCTCGGCATCGCGCAACTCTTCAGTCAGCGTGGAGTTACGCAGGGTCTGCAAAATCAGGTCATCTGTCGTCATCGTGATCTCCCACCAATAATAACTACATCAAGTTAACTTGCCATGGCACTGCTTGTATTTTTTGCCGGAACCACACGGGCACGGATCATTGCGCCCGGGTTTTTTGTCAGCGCGTACAAATGGTTTGTGCTCTGCCTCACCATCCTCCGAAGCCAATGCCTCTTCGTAATCGGCATGATGATACTGCACATTTTCCGGAGCGTGGGGCGCTTCTATCGCTTCAATATCCTGTTCGTTGCGGATGTGCACGTTCATCAGTGTCCGCGTGACATCACGCTTGATCGATTCAAGCATGCTGGAAAACAGCTCAAATGCTTCACGCTTATATTCTTGCTTGGGGTTCTTCTGCGCATAACCACGCAGGTGGATGCCCTGGCGCAAATGATCCAGCGCGGCCAGATGCTCCCGCCAGTGGGAATCCACGCTTTGCAGCATAATGATGCGCTCATATCCGTGCATCATTTCCGCCTCAACTTGCTCCACCTTGGCATGATATTGCTGCTGTGCAGCCTGAACCACACGTTCACGCAAGCTGGTTTCATCAAGCTGTTTATTTTGTTCCAGCCATTGCACAACCGGTAGAGTCAATTGAAATTCGGCAGCCAATGCCTTCTCCAGCCCCGGGACATCCCACTGCTCTTCCATGCTCTGCGGCGCGATGTATTCACTAATGATGTAGTGCATCACCCCTTCGCGCATTGCATCGATAGTTTCGGAAATATCCACGCTCTCCAGCAGCTCATTACGTTGCTGGTAGACCACCTTACGTTGTTCATTGGCCACATCGTCGTATTCAAGAATCTGCTTGCGCATGTCAAAATTTCGCGCTTCGACTTTGCGTTGCGCATTCTCAATGGCGCGGGTGACCCAGGAATGCTCAATCGCTTCGCCTTCGGGCAGCTTGAATCGATTCATGATGGCTGCCACACGGTCGGAGGCAAAAATCCGCAACAGCGGATCTTCCAGCGATAAATAAAAACGGCTGGAGCCGGGGTCACCCTGACGACCCGCACGGCCACGCAATTGGTTATCCACACGACGCGATTCGTGGCGCTCGGTACCGATGATATGCAAACCACCGCTCTTCACAACCTGGTCATGTATCGGCTGCCATTCAGCACGCAACTGGGCGATGCGCTGAGTGCGTGTGGCGCTGTCCAAACTCTCGTCCATACGTAACAGTTCGATTGGCTTTTCCACGTTGCCGCCCAACACAATATCAGTGCCGCGCCCGGCCATGTTAGTGGCGATCGTTATCATCTTTGGACTTCCCGCTTGCGCAATGATCTCGGCTTCACGCTCGTGCTGCTTGGCGTTTAAAACTTGGTGCGGCAACTTTTCTTTTTCCAGTAATTGCGATAATAGTTCTGATGTTTCAATCGATGTAGTGCCGACCAGCACCGGCTGACCACGCTTATAACAATCCTGAATATCCAAAATTGCTGCTTTATATTTCTCACTTGTCGTAAGATAAACCTTGTCCATCATATCTTTACGGATAGTGGGAAGGTGCGGCGGGATAATAACGGTTTCCAGGCTGTAAATCTGCTGAAACTCAAACGCTTCGGTATCTGCCGTACCGGTCATACCGGCCAACTTGCCATATAGACGGAAGTAATTCTGGAAGGTAATGGAGGCTAGCGTTTGGTTCTCCTTCTGGATATCCACCCCCTCCTTGGCCTCTACCGCTTGGTGCAGGCCTTCTGACCAACGCCTTCCGGCCATCATACGACCTGTGAATTCATCTACGATAATCACTTCGCCATCCTGCACCACATAATTCTGGTCGCGAAGATACAGTGCATGTGCCCGCAACGCAGCATACAGATGATGGATCAGCATGATGTTGGCGGGGTCATACAAGCTGCCACCAGCGGGCAACAACCCTGCTTGACTAAGCAATTCTTCAGCATGTTCATGCCCGCTTTCCGACAACAGAATCTGACGGTTTTTCTCGTCAACACTGTAATCGCCGGGGCCATCTTCTTCTTGCTGACGCACCAGCTTCGGCACCAGTTTGTCCATGCGGACATAGACGTCCACATTGTCTTCAGCCTGGCCAGAAATGATCAGCGGGGTGCGCGCCTCGTCGATCAGAATGGAATCCACCTCATCCACGATGGCATAATTCAGCTTGCGCTGGAAGCGCTCGCCAGCCTGGGTAGCCATATTGTCGCGCAAGTAATCGAAGCCAAATTCGTTGTTGGTGCCGTAGGTTATATCCGCATTGTAAGCAGCCTGTTTGTCAGCATGATCCATCTGCGACAGAATCACCCCCACTGACAACCCAAGGAAACGATACAGTCGACCCATCCATTCAGCATCACGTGCCGCCAGATAATCGTTTACCGTCACCACATGCACGCCTTTGCCTGAAAGCGCATTGAGATATGCGGGCAGGGTTGCCATCAAAGTTTTACCCTCGCCGGTGCGCATTTCCGCAATCTTGCCATGGTGCAGTGCCATGCCGCCGATCAGCTGCTCGTCGAAGTGGCGCATTTGCAGTACGCGCTGCCCGGCTTCACGTACCACAGCGAATGCCTCTGGCAACAATGTATTCAGCGCTTCGCCTTGAGTAATGCGCTGTTTGAAGGTGTCAGTTTTAAGACGCAATGCCTCGTCCGAAAGCTTCCCCACCTCAGCCTCGAGAGCGTTAATCGCCACCACTGTCTGGTGATATTGTTTGAGGAGGCGATCGTTACGACTGCCAAAAATACTTTTCAATAAATTAGAAATCATTGTTTAATTTTTCTAGGTTTCAATTCTGAGAATTTTAATTATGGGTTTTAATGCTGAATTTATATTCCGAAGCTTTAATTTGTTTTCAGTTACACCAAGCAAAAAGGGTGAAGTGCCACACCTCACCCTTGTACAAAACTCAATGTTTATTAATTCTCGACGTTTCAAAAAAACCGATTGTGGTTATGTGCGACACTTTTGGATATCTCACTTCATAAAGTCATGTAAAAGCCACAAAACAAGTCTTATCTGTTCACCTTGACAACCTCCGACACTCACCACCATCACAATTTGTGCCAGCAAACTTAAACGTGCATAGACTGAACATCATCATCATTGCCACGATCAATTATTATTATATTATCATACTGCCCTTGGTAATCTGAATACACTCCCAATATCTTATTATTCATGCCAACATTAAAAAATCTTTTAAATATCGAAAAGCCATTGAAAACAAGGCAGTTTATTATTGAACATGGCTCATGGTGGCCGTGAAAATTGATGGCCGTGAAAATAATTCCATCAAAATAACCTCTAACGACAGCATTGAATCCCTAATGGCGTATTGTTACCGAGTAGATGAACGAGCTTTTACAAAACCATGGACACTGAAATAGTATTCATCTTTCCATTTCTGAATTAATCTGAATGTCGTGTCAAAACAATTAAGCTCATACTTCAATGCCAGCCAGGAATTGCGTCAGCTATCGCATAAGGTAGACCAGCTTCTCGCATTACAGCGACATTATGAACAGATCGCGCCACCTTCCCTGGTACGCGCTAGCCATGTGATGCAACTTGACCAGCAAACTCTCGATATTGCCGCAGATAATGGCACGGTGGCGGCTAAGTTGCGTCAGCTTGCCCCGGAATTTACTCAATTATTCCAAAACAGGGGTTATGAGATCACTGGAATTCAGATTAGGGTGCAAGTTACCTTGCCGACCACGGCACGACCTTCTCGCCCCTCCTCACTCAGTACCGTAGGGCGGCAACAGTTGGTTGACTTCACCGTAAAATTGCAAGACTCACCTCTGAAAACCGCATTACAACGCTTGGAAAAAAATACGAAGTAATAGCAATCAACCTTCGCTTGGATTAATGAACAGTTTTTAGGGTTTTGTTTTTACCCAACAGCTCAGCACAGACTCAAATCGAAAAGCTATGGCACAATACGAAAATTCAGAACCCGTCATTAATCCTGTAACAAAGATGCATCTTAAAATTCAACAATTTGTTGCCTGATTAATATTTAACGAAGATCACACATCTATTAACGGCTGCCGGTTTATTCATTGCTCCTGAGCAGGCAATTGTTCCCCGACCATGCGGGGCTGATAGCATGACAGTTTCCTCCCCAAGACGGGAAGACTTCTGTTTACCTTTTAATTTCTGCTCATAAGCGGTTTCTGTGGAGTACGATGGGATGAGTCGCTTACTAGTTGTAATTGTTATCTTCATAGCCATCTACTTGTTACTCAAGTACTACCGCAAGCAGTTGCCAAAAAAAGACGTTTCTGGTGAAGACGCATCCACGCACAGCGAAAATATGGTGCGTTGTGCGCACTGCGGGGTACATCTGCCCAAAAGCGAGAGCATTGTGGTCGATCAAAAGCACTATTGCAGTGAAGTGCATCGCCGCACACACACTGACGAACCCGCATAACCCCTAATACCAGATGAATCTTGATGTGGGATAACCGACCCCTCTCCACGTGGCATTTATTGCGCCCACGATTTAATTCTACGCCAGCACCGGAAGCCATGTGGCGCTCAATTTACTTCTTTAATCTTTATCGCCTGGCACTGAGTGGACTACTTGTGTTCTTGGAGAGCACGTTTGGTAATGCCCTGTCGTTGGGTTATCGCGCTCCATCGCTGTTCTTTCGCATCTGTCTTATATATATCTTTCTGATCCTGGTCTCGCTTCTAACCATCAAGTTACGTCGGCCCCGATTTAGTTTGCAATTAGCATTTCTGGTAGGAACCGATATTGTTTGCATAACAATTTTATCGCATGCCAGTGGGGGCGTGCAAAGTGGCTTGGGAGTGTTGCTACTAATATCGCTGACCGCTACAGGATTGATTAGTCGTGGCAAGATTTCCCTGTTCTTCGCGGCACTTGCCAGCATTGCGGTGTTGTTGCAGCATTCCTACGCAGTACTTACCCAAAATGCGGAGGCAGCCCAATATATGCAGGCCGGGTTGTTGAGCACCGCTTATTTTGCCGTTGCTTGGCTGGCGCATACCATGGCTAAGTATGCCATTGCCAGCGAAAATCTGGCTGCTCTGCGCGGTGTCGATCTGGCCAACATGGCAGAGGTTAACAGACTGGTGATTCAGGACATGCCGGATGGCGTGCTGGTAGTGAATGAGCGAGGAAGGGTCAGGCAATACAATCCTGGCGCGGAGCGTTTGCTTGGATACACATTTTCAAAGACTGACAGCGCCACGCTGGAAAATTGCGCGCCTCTGCTGGCGGATCGGCTCGCCGTTTGGCGGCAGCACCAGGGGCGCGAACATGAAGTGTTACGTTTGCCGATAACCAATCATCCGGTGCGCGTGCGTTTCCTGCCTGTTCGGCGCGATGGATTTGGGGGTGCAATAATTTTCCTTGAGGATATGCAACGCGTTCAGGCTCAAGCTCAGCAGATCAAACTCGCCGCACTGGGGCGACTGACCGCCAACATCGCCCATGAGGTGCGCAACCCACTGTCGTCTATCAGCTATGCAACCGAGCTACTGCAAGAAGAAAAACACGATCCGGCGCAGAACCGGCTGTTCCAGATCATCATGGACAATGCCGCAAGGCTGAACAACATCGTGGAAGATGTATTGCAGCTGAACCGGCGCGACAGGGTGCACAGCGAGGATTATAATTTAGCCGAGAAATTACCCCTCTATATTGAGGGGTTGGGTCACACTGAAGGCGTATCGCAGGAGATATTTTTCATTAAGGTTGCATCGGCCTGCGTAATCCGCTTTGATCGTGGCCATCTCGATCAAGTATTGTGGAATTTATGCCGCAATGCTCTGCGTTATTGCTGCAAGCTGGCAGGCAGCGTGCATGTGTGCGCGTGGCGCTCCAAGGAGGGGAGGATAGTGCTGGAAATCCTTAACGATGGACCCCCAGTTGCCCCCGAGTCCATTCAACATTTGTTCGAGCCTTTCTTTACCATGACGACCGGCGGCACCGGCTTAGGCCTGTATATTGCACGAGAACTGTGTGAGGCTAATGGGGCAACGATTGAATATAGACAGCCCGCAAATGGCGGTGCGTGTTTCCGCATTGTGTTTGGAGATCAAAATGAACGTTGATATACAGGCCAGCACTGCACGCGTCTTGGTGGTGGATGACGAGCCGGATATATTGGAGCTGATCGAGTTGGCGCTGCTACGCATGGGATTGCAGGTCGATCGCGCCAGCAATGTGCAAGAAGCCTTGCAACAGTTAAATAATAAAACATATCAGCTATGTCTGACAGATATGCGCCTGCCAGATGGAGAAGGTCTGGAGGTGGTGCAATATATTATTGATCGCAACATGCATGTGCCAGTCGCGGTGATTACCGCGCATGGAAACATGGAAAATGCGATTTTCGCACTCAAGGCGGGCGCTTTCGACTACCTGCCCAAGCCAGTTGCGCTGACCCAGTTGCGCGCCCTGGTCAATGCCGTGCTGAAGCTGCCGCCACCATCCGCCACCGTGCGGAAAGGCATGCGAACGTTGCTGGGGCATTCCCCGGCCATGGCGAAGGTGCGCGACCTGATCGACCGGGTAGCGCGTAGCCAGGCGCCGGTGCATATCAGTGGCGAATCAGGTAGTGGAAAAGAACTGGCTGCGCGGCTAATCGTTGAAAAAAGCGCTCGACGCGACCAACCCTTCATCACGGTAAACTGCGGTGCAATCCCGGAAACGCTCATGGAAAGTGAATTTTTCGGTTATCGCAAGGGCGCTTTCACCGGCGCGGAAAAGGACCGCGATGGTTTATTTCAAGCTGCTAATGGCGGCACTTTATTCCTTGACGAGGTGACCGATCTACCTCTCTCCATGCAGGTAAAGTTGTTGCGGGTCATCCAGGAAAAAAAAGTGCGTAAGGTGGGCGCTACTCAGGAAGAGCCGGTTGATGTGCGTATCATCAGCGCCACCCATGACACGTTGGCGAAGCAAGTACAGCAGGGGAAATTCCGTCAGGATCTGTATTACCGTCTGAATGTGATTACTTTGCTTATGCCACCGTTGCGCGCAATGCGCGATGACATCGCCGACATCGCCAGCCAGCTTTTAGCTCGCCTGTGTAGTGATACGAAGGTCGAATTTGCATCGGCAGCTTTGACGACGCTTCAGCAATATGGTTTCCCGGGCAATGTGCGCGAGCTGGAAAACATTATAGAGCGGGCACTCGCATTATGTTCTGATGGCATTATCATGCCAGCCGATTTGCAGCTAGCGGCCACTGACTTTGCTGGAATGACCACTAAACAAAGTGTGGCCAGCAAATATCCGCTTCCCGATTATCTGGATAGCGTCGAACGCGCAGCCATTCTGGAGGCGTTACAGCAAACCAATTTCAACCGCACAGCTGCGGCCAAGATACTGGGAGTGACTTTTCGCGCCTTGCGTTATCGCATGGATCGGCTGAGCATCACTGACCAGGATGAATAATCAGTGAAAGTTGATACAAATGGATGGGTCAGCGGTATGCGCCGTCTTGCTTCGCCAAACTGTGATATCCGCCCGCCTGGTACCACCATAAACTTACTGGTTATTCACAATATCAGCCTGCCTCCGGGTGAGTTCGGTGGCCAGGCGATTGCACAGTTATTTACCAACACGCTTGATACGGATACACATCCCTATTTTTCTCAAGTCAAAGGGGTGAGAGTTTCTGCCCATTTTTTAATACAACGCACGGGCGAGATTATCCAGTTCGTGCCTTGCAGCAAACGTGCTTGGCATGCGGGTGCATCGGCGTGGCGCGGACGCACGGCCTGCAATGATTTTTCCATAGGCGTAGAATTGGAAGGCACGGACTTTCTGCCATTCAGCGATCAACAGTATGCTTCACTAATCCGACTGACACGAGTGCTCGAACGTGCCTATCCGATTCGTGAAATTGCAGGGCATTCAGATATTGCACCGGGGCGAAAGACAGATCCCGGGCAAAAATTTGACTGGTCGCGATATCTTGCAAAGGGCAGCTTGAAATCGGGCCGAATATGAAATATAAAAATATGTATTCTCTGATATAAAATTTTTATATTTTCACTTGTTTATTTAATAGCTTCCTACTACAATTACTCCAATTAGACTGAATTGACCACTACATGTAGTAGTTTTGGCATTTCAGGCTACTCACGAATACAGCGATAATTATTAAAGCGGGTGCTATATGTTACTTGACAATGGTTTCCCTTCCTCCCCTGTGTCGGCACATGACGTTCCCGATGCCACGTCTGCTTCCAGCATTCCTTTTGACCAACACAAGGTTATTCGCCGCAATGGTTCCGTAGTTGCTTTTGAGGCAACCAAAATTGCCGTTGCCTTGACCAAGGCGTTTGTCGCGGTAAATGGCGAGGCATCCGCGCGTGTGCGCGAGCTGGTTAACCAATTGACTGGCATTGTGGTTAATGCACTGTTGCGCCGCCACCCGCACGGAGGGACGCTGCACATCGAAGATATTCAGGATCAGGTCGAACTGGCTCTGATGCGTTCCGGGGAACACGATGTGGCCCGCTCCTACGTGCTTTACCGCGAAGAACGCACGCGTGAGCGGGCCAAGGAAAAAATTGCGCCCGCGCATGTTCTTCAAGTCAACAACAAGGGCGTTCTTCGCCCGCTGGATGAAGCAGGGCTTGCAGCACGCATCACAGCAGCATGTGAAGGACTTGGCAACTCGGTAAGCGCTGACCCGATTCTAAAGCTGACGCTACGTGATCTTTATGATGGCGTACCAATTGAAGAGGTGCGTAAGTGCGCCATCCTTGCCGCCCGTGCGATGATCGAACACGATCCGGCCTATAGCTTCGTTACCGCCCGCCTGTTACTAAACAACATCTGCTGTGACGTTATTGGTGAAGAGGTCGACATGGCAACGCGTTATGCCGAATATTTTCCCTCATTCATTAAGCGCGGCATTGAGGCAGAACTGCTTGACCGTGACATGGCGAATTTTGACCTTCCGCGATTGGCCAATGAACTGACTGCAAGCCGTGACTTGCAGTTCAGCTATCTTGGCCTGCAAACCCTATATGACCGATACTTCCTGCATATAAACGAAAACCGCATCGAACTGCCGCAGGCATTTTTCATGCGCGTGGCTATGGGGCTTGCGCTCAGGGAGGGTGACCGCAATGCACGCGCTATCGAGTTCTACCATCTGCTGTCCAGCTTCGATTTCATGAGTTCGACACCAACCCTGTTTAACTCCGGAGCGATCCGTTCACAACTTTCTTCCTGCTACCTAACAACTGTACCGGACAATCTGGACGGCATCTTTGAAGCGATAAAGGAAAATGCGCTTCTGGCCAAATACTCCGGCGGCCTTGGCAACGACTGGACGCCCGTGCGCTCCATGGGCTCGCACATCAAGGGTACCAACGGCAAATCGCAAGGCGTGGTGCCATTCCTGAAAGTCGCCAATGACACCGCCGTTGCGGTCAACCAGGGCGGGAAAAGGAAGGGCGCGGTATGCGCGTATCTGGAAACATGGCATCTGGACATCGAGGAATTTCTTGAACTGCGCAAGAATACTGGCGACGATCGCCGTCGCACGCATGACATGAATACAGCCAACTGGATACCCGACCTGTTCATGAAACGCGTCATGGAAGACGGGGAATGGACGCTGTTTTCGCCATCAACCTGCCCCGACCTGCACGACAAATTCGGCACAGAATTCGAGCGTTCCTACATTGCTTATGAAGCCAAGGCAGCGAACGGCGAGATCACCCTATTCAAAAAGATTTCGGCAGCCAACATGTGGCGCAAGATGCTGACCATGCTGTTCGAGACCGGCCACCCGTGGATCGCCTTCAAAGACCCATGCAATATACGTTCGCCACAGCAGCACGTCGGCGTGGTGCATAGCTCTAATTTATGCACCGAAATAACATTGAACACCTCCGAATCTGAAATCGCTGTATGCAACCTTGGCTCAGTTAACCTCAAAGCGCATCTGAACACATTCGGTCAACTTGACCATGAAAAACTCAAGCGCACCATTACCACCGCCATGCGCATGCTGGACAACGTAATTGACATCAACTATTACGCCGTTGAAAAGGCACGCAACTCCAACCTCAAGCACCGCCCTGTTGGACTGGGCATCATGGGATTTCAGGACTGCCTGCATGAACTGCGGGTACCCTATGCCTCAAAAAAGGCAGTCGAATTTGCCGACAGTTCCATGGAAGCAGTGTGCTACTACGCCTATCTGGCATCCACAGAACTGGCCGAAGAACGAGGTTGCTACGGCAGCTATAATGGCAGCCTTTGGGATCAGGGCATATTGCCGCAAGATACACTGGAGCTACTTCGTCAGTCACGCGGAGGACATGTGGAGGTGGATATGTCCGCCAGCATGGATTGGGATAAGCTGCGCACGCGCATCAAACAGTATGGCATGCGCAACTCAAACTGCGTGGCCATCGCGCCCACTGCGACTATATCGAACATCATTGGCGTATCAGCCTGCATCGAACCTACTTACCAGAACTTGTTTGTAAAATCGAACCTGTCCGGTGAATTTACCGTCATCAACGAATATTTGGTGAATGATCTCAAGCGACTGGGACTGTGGGATGAGATGATGATAGCCGACCTGAAATATTTTGATGGAAGCCTTTCCAAAATTGATCGCATCCCGGACGAATTGCGCAGCCTGTATGCGACCGCATTCGAGATTGAGCCGCAATGGGTAATCGAAGCGGCAGCACGGCGCCAGAAATGGATAGACCAGGCGCAATCACTGAACATTTACATGGCTGGTGTGTCGGGGCGCAAACTTGATGAAACCTACAAGCTGGCATGGCTGCGCGGCCTGAAGACTACATATTATCTACGCACCATGGGCGCGACTTCGGCGGAGAAATCCACTTCGCGTGTGGGCGAACTGAATGCGGTGCAGATGTGCGCAATTGACAACCCGGAATGCGAGTCATGCCAATGAATGACTACACCATTGCATCCAGCTCAGTTGGACGAATTCGCGTGGAAGACAAGCGCATCATCAACTGCAATGCAGACGTTAATCAGCTAGTACCATTCAAGTACAAATGGGCTTGGGAGAAGTACATCTCCGCGTGCGCCAATCACTGGATGCCGCAAGAGGTCAATATGTCCGCCGACATTGCGCTCTGGAAAAACCCGAATGGCCTGACCGATGATGAGCGCCTCATGGTCAAGCGCAATCTTGGGTTCTTCACCACAGCGGACAGTCTCGCGGCCAACAACATCGTGCTTGGTACCTACCGCCACATCACCAACCCTGAATGCCGTCAGTACCTGCTACGTCAGGCGTTCGAGGAGGCGATTCACACACATGCCTACCAATACATCGTTGAAAGCCTGGGGCTGGATGAAGGCGAAATTTTCAACATGTACCATGAGGTTTCCAGCATCCGTGAAAAAGATGAATTTTTACTGCCCTTTATCGACACATTGACCAATCCGGATTTCAAGACAGGCACGCCGGAAACGGATCGCCAGTTATTACGCAGCCTGATCGTGTTCGCCTGCATCATGGAAGGCCTGTTCTTCTATGTCGGCTTCGTGCAAATTTTAGCGCTTGGACGTCAAAATAAAATGACCGGTGCCGCCGAACAGTACCAGTACATTATGCGTGACGAATCCATGCACCTCAATTTCGGTGTGGATGTAATCAATCAAATCAAGCTTGAAAACCCTCATCTGTGGACAACTGATTTCCGCGAGGAAATTCGCGGACTCATGCAGAAAGGCGTGGAGTTGGAATACCGTTATGCAGAGGACACCATGCCACGTGGCGTGCTTGGCATGAACGCATCAATGTTCAAAGAATACTTGCGTTTTATCGCCAACCGCCGTTGTCAACAAATTGGGCTGGACGTACTTTACCCTGGAGCTGGAAACCCGTTCCCGTGGATGGCTGAAATAATTGATCTCAAGAAGGAGAAAAACTTCTTCGAAACGCGCGTTACAGAATATCAGACAGGGGGCGCATTGTCTTGGGATTAACAAGCTTCGGTCACGCTGTATTCAGTGTGTGCTGGGGAAGGTAGTAGTAGTTGTTAATGTTGTATTTCTTTGAACTTTGATTACCAAAGGAGGTTGAAATGGCAGCAATACAGAAAGCTAAACCAGTAGCTAAAAAGGCAGTAGCAGCCAAGAAGCCCGTCGCTAAAAAGGCAGTAGCAGCCAAGAAGCCCGTCGCTAAAAAGGCAGTAGCAGCCAAAAAGCCCGTCGCTAAAAAGGCAGTAGCAGCCAAAAAGCCCGTCGCGAAAAAGGCAGTAGCAGCCCAAAAGCCCGTCGC
>CAIRGS010000018.1 GCA_903878125.1 uncultured Nitrosomonadales bacterium
GCGTTTGCAGCGCACTGGATAATAGCGTGCCGGACCGACCGGCAGCCACGCCGATCGCTGCATAGGTTAATGCCATGCCGAGCACGTAGGCAAGCGACAAGATGAAGCCGTGCATTTTGGTGGGATGTGCGCTGC
The DNA here is from genome assembly GCA_903878125.1 of uncultured Nitrosomonadales bacterium. GTDB lineage: Bacteria > Pseudomonadota > Gammaproteobacteria > Burkholderiales > Gallionellaceae > Nitrotoga. The sequence goes on from CAIRGS010000018.1 coordinate 136, forward strand.
GACCGACGATGATGCCGGAAAGAATAGGAATCATCGGCAGCACGCAGGGGGTAAACGCAAGCAGCAACCCGGCGCCAAAGAAAAATGTCACGATCAGCCAAAAGCTGCCTTGCTTGAAGAGCTTGGCGAGCTGCGTACTTTCGGAATCAGCAGGCATTGCAACGCCTTGCGCCGACTGCGTCGAGGCTTGCATCTGTGGCGGTTTTGTTGCGAGACTTGCCTTGGGTAGCACGATTTTAAACTGCTTATCAATCGGCGCGTAGCAAAGATCGTTTTCTTTGCACCCCTGATAACTGGCTGCCAGCGAAATCTCCTGAGCCTTATTGTTGTTGCGTTCCAGCGTAATCACCGCTTGGAATGGCTGGTGAAATACCGTCATGTCACCAAAGTTGGGGTCAGACTTCATTTCCCCTTTTGGCATGGACACATTCGTAATTTTTACGCCCGCAGCTTTTTCGGAATCGCCCGATATTGTGAATCTAACCTTGTCACGATATAAATAGTAGCCGGGTGTGATCCTGAAATTGGCAAGCAGGGTGGATTCATCACGCGCGCTGACTTCCAGCACGAATGCCTTATCCGGATGCAAAATGACAGTCGACTTCGCGCCACCCAGCAGCGGCAGGCGATCCAGAATACTTTCCGCGTGGGATAACGGAGCTAAGCATAACAATATCAACAGTAAGAGACGCATCGCTTTCAAAACCTTTGTGGGTGTTACCTGTAAGTCAGTAATTTGACGAACCAAATGCCTCTATGGAACAGCGGGTGTTGGAGATGTTTCTTGCACGATCCACTGGAGATAACCGGGCAACCCCGCGTTAACCGAGACCGCAATAATCTCTGGAAGTTCATAAGGATGATGGGCACGGATGACGGCCTCAAGCTGTGGATAGGCGGCGCGGGTAGTCTTGATCAGCAGCGGCACTTCACTAGCGGTCTCTATTTTCCCCTGCCAGCGATAGACCGAGGTGCATTCCGCCAGGATATTGATGCATGCCGCGGTGCGACTTTCAATCAAAGCATTAGCCACGCGCTGGGCGTTCTCACGATTCGGCAAGTTGGTCAGGACTAACAGGATTTCGTCCATTCGCTTTATGCCGCTTTCACATTAGCGCAGCGAACCCCCAATTGCAGCAACTCATCCCACACGTTGCCACGGCGCAAGCCCTTAACCACCTTGTCCACGTGCGCGGCCTGACGCAAAGCGCGCTCGGCCACAACCGGACTGAAGCGTCGCAAAGCGCGCTCCACGAGCTTTTGGCGTGTGCCCCATACACGCGCATCACGTAGCGCAGTAGTCAAATTGCCACTGTGCTGCATGGCACGCAACACCTTGCCCAACGTGCGGATATCCTCGGCCAGCGCCCACAATATCAGCACTGTCGCCGTGCCTTCCGCACGCAGACCATCGAGAATGTGCGCATACCGCGCTACATCACCAGCCAGCATGGCCTCGGACAGCTTGAACACGTCGTAGCGCGCCACATCCATCACGGAGTCCTTCACCTGTTCGAAAGATAACGGCCCGGCAGGAAACAGTAGGGCGAGCTTTTGAATTTCCTGATAAGCCGCCAGCAGATTGCCTTCCACCCGCTCCGCGAGAAACACCAAAGTGTCTGCATCAGCGGATTGATTCTGCCGCTTCAATCGGCTCGCAATCCAAGCCGGCAGTGCATTCAGTGCAATGTCCTCGATGGCGATCATCACCCCCTGGGCTGACAGCGCAGTGAACCACTTGCTGCCCAAGGCAGCCTTGTCCAATCGTGGCAGCGATACCAGCGTGACTGTGTCGGCGTTCAATTTCTGGCAATAATCCTGCAAGGCCTGCGCACCTTCCACCCCCGGTTTGCCGGACGGAATGCGCAGATCCACCAGCTTGCGCGTAGAGAAGAGCGACATACTTTGCGCGCTGTTACGCAACTCTGCCCACTTGAAGCCCGGCTCAGCGATTAGTACTTCACGTTCAGCATAGCCTGCCGCGCTTGCTGCAGCGCGGATGGCATCGGCAGCCTCGATCGCCAGCAGCAACGCATCGCCGTGAATGACGTACAGCGGCGCAAGCCCTTGGGCAAGATGGTGCGACAGATCTTCCCCAGAAAGTTTCATCGTGAGTCAGCTAGTTTCATTGTGGTGATTGCTGCGGCTTGGCCAGGCTCAAACGGCGCAATATCTGCTGGACCGCGTCCGTGCGCATGTCCTGATAAAGCACCGTTTCCTCCATTTCCTTGGCAAGAATCTGTGTGTTGTCATAAGACAAATAACGCTGCAGCACGATCTCGTCTGCGGGAACCCATTCCTGCTGTTTACTATCGTAAGCACGCAACGATACCCGGTAATTCAACTGGTATTCACGCACGCGGCCGGCATCGCTCAAGGAAAGTATCTGCTTGCTCATGGTCTCGAAAACGATATGCAGAGTCAGTTGCGCGTTCTCGGACGTGTCAACGAGCTTTATGCCATATAACTGCACTGCGCGTTTTAAATCGAGAATTAAAGGCACATTGGCATTAGGTGCCTGTATGAGCAATGTCTGGAATGGGAATGCAAATCCCCCTTGCCCGCGTAAATGGAAGCCGCACGCACCCAGCAACAAAGTGAGTATCAACAGCGGTAGTATCAGCAGATTTGTGCGCATTGGCATCTTTCCATTGGTTAGATTACTACGTTGATCAAGCGCCCAGGTACCACTATGATTTTTTTGGCAGCTTGACCGGCTAACAATTTCTCAACAGACGGATAGGTTAACGCCAACTGTTCGAGCGTGGCATGATCGGCATCCTTCGCCACGCGCAACTTGCCGCGCAACTTGCCGTTGACTTGAATTATCAGTTCGATTTCGTCTTGTATTAATGCGGCTTCATCCACTTCCGGCCACGGAGCGGACAAAATATCATCGCCATAACCCAACTCTTGCCACAGTGTTTGTGTGATGTGCGGTGCAATGGGGGAAAGCAGGCGCAGCAGAGTACTGAATCCATTTGTGATGACCACTGCTTTAGTATTCATGCCGGACGTAACCAAGACCATTTGTTGCTCTAACGCTTTCAAAATTTTCATGCAAGCGGATGCCACAGTATTGAATTGCAGACGTTGCAGGTCGAAATTTGCCTGTTTAAGCGCTACATGCATCTCTCTATACACATCCCTTTGATCATTACTCAATGCTTTCAAATAATATTCGTCGGATTTTTGATTGCTATTATTACGATAAATTTCAATCTCATTTTTATTTGAATAAGCAAAATTCCATATGCGTCTCAGGAAACGGAACGCGCCTTCCACGCCGGCATCAGACCACTCCAGCGTTTGCTCAGGCGGCGCTGCAAATATTATGAAGAAGCGTGCAGTGTCGGCGCCATATTGGTCAATGATTATCTGTGGATCTACGCCGTTGTTTTTGGATTTGGACATTTTCTCTGTGCCGCCGATAACAACCGGCTGTCCGTCGGAGCGCAACTTGGCGCCAACCGGACGTCCACGCGAATCTGTCTCTATATCCACCTCGGCAGGATTGATCCACAATTTTTTTCCCGCCGCGCCTTCGCGGAAAAATGTCGGTGCAATCACCATGCCTTGCGTGAGTAGGTTGGTAAACGGCTCATCAACGGATTTTTGCCGTAACGTTTGCCCCCCCTTCTCTTGTGATGTTGAGGTAAGGGCGGCCTCGCCGAACAATCCCTCATCGCGCATCAACTTGTTAAAAAACCGCGCATACAGCAAATGCAGGATGGCGTGCTCAATGCCGCCAACGTATTGGTCAACGGGCAACCAGTACTGGGCACGTTCGTCTACCAAGCCCGTGGCGCAGCCGGGGCTAGTATAGCGCGCGTAATACCAGGACGATTCGACGAAGGTGTCCATGGTATCGGTCTCGCGCTTCGCCGCACCGCCGCATTGTGGGCAAGTGGTCTCGTAAAAATCCGACATCTTAGCCAGCGGAGAGCCCGCGCCAGTGATGATGACTTGTTCCGGCAATATCACCGGCAACTGTTCATCCGGCACCGGAACATCGCCGCAAAGTGCGCAATGAATGATCGGGATCGGGCAACCCCAGTAGCGCTGACGCGAGATACCCCAGTCGCGCAGGCGGAACTGGGTGCGTTTTTGGCCTAAGCCTTTGGCTTGCAGGTCGGCAGAAATCGCATCGAAAGCTTGCTCGAAATCGAGTCCGTCGTAGTTGTCGGAGTTAATGCAAGTCGTTCCTTCCTTGCCACAACTTTCCGATCTTGCTGTTTCCAGAAGTTCGCTGTAGGGCTTAGTCAAAGCTGGAAGATCGAAGCGATCTGCGCCAATTTCGTTTATCGCATTTACAACACCAATATCCAGCGCTCTGTGTTTCGTAAAGGATATACCTTCTTTGGATGCTGCTAATTCAAGAGCCTCAAGATCTTGTATAAGTCCTGGCGTGAGGACAACCACTTTTTCTGGAAGTTTATATTTTTGGGCAAACTCTGCGTCTCGCTCGTCATGCGCTGGAACTGCCATCACCGCGCCTTCGCCGTAGCCCATAAGCACATAATTGGCGATCCAAACCGGCAGCTGCTCGCCGTTGAGCGGATGTGTGACGAACAGGCCGGTATTCATGCCTTTCTTTTCCATCGTCGCCATGTCGGCTTCGGCCGTGCCGCCGTGCTTGCACTCAACAATGAACTCAGCCAATTTTGGATTGCTTGCTGCAGCCTGAGTCGCCAGCGGATGTTCCGCAGCCACCGCGACATAAGTCGCTCCCATCAAGGTGTCAGGACGGGTGGTATACACCTTGAGCACACCCGTCGTTCCGACGCTCGCAACATCATAGGGAAAATACACTTCGCAGCCGTAGCTCTTGCCGATCCAGTTTCGCTGCATGGTCTTGACCTGTTCCGGCCAACCTTCCAGCTGATCCAGGTCGGCCAGCAACTCCTCAGCATACTGAGTAATGCGCATGAAATACATCGGGATGTCGCGTTTTTCCACCAGCGCGCCGGAACGCCAGCCGCGCCCATCAATCACTTGTTCATTGGCCAGCACTGTGTGATCGACCGGATCCCAGTTCACCGAAGACGTCTTTTTGTAAATCAGCCCTTTCTGAAACAAGCGTGTGAACAACCATTGCTCCCAACGGTAATAATCAGGTTTGCAAGTGGTCACTTCGCGCGACCAGTCCACGCCAAGTCCCAAGCTCTGTAGCTGAGTGCGCATGACGTCAATATTGGAATAAGTCCACGCAGCGGGCGGTACGTTGTTGGCCAAGGCGGCATTTTCAGCGGGCAGGCCGAAGGCATCCCAGCCCATCGGCTGCATCACGTTAAAACCCTTCATCCGGTGATAACGCGATAGCACATCACCGATAGTATAGTTGCGCACATGCCCCATGTGCAGCTTGCCGGACGGGTAAGGAAACATCGACAGGCAATAATATTTGGGCTTTTCAGATTGCTCCACCGCGCGAAAAGTCAGCTTCTCATTCCAATATTGTTGCGCGACAGCTTCGATATTTTTCGGTTTATAATCCTGGTGCATTTTAATTTCTGCGTTAGTTCGTCCAGTCGACATTATAACGGCATAATCCTGCCCAAGCTGCGCGCGAACTGACAGATACCTCTGCAAATGGTGGTACGTTAAGATACCTCGGGGAGCGAGGTTCTGCTAGAATGCCGCCGAAATAAATTTTTCATATCCTTCAGGAGAGTTTTACTATGTCCCGCAAGCACCCCGTGATTGCTGTGACCGGTTCGTCGGGCGCCGGCACTACTACCGCCAAGCGCGCTTTTGAAAACATTTTTCGCCGTGAGCACATAAATGCTGCCGTGATTGAAGGTGACAGCCTGCACAGCTTGGATCGCATGGAGTTCCGGGCTGCCGTGGCTGAAGCTGGCAAGACGGGCAATCATTCGTTCAGCCACTTTGGACCCGAAGCCAACCATTTCGACAAAATTGCAGAGACCTTCCAATCTTATGGCAAAACCGGTTCTTGCAAACGCCGTTATTACATTCATAGCGATGCTGAAGCTAAGGAGCTGAATGCGCGCTTGAGCACCAGCTTGAACCCTGGCCAATTTACGCCGTGGGAAGATATTGCAGCCGGTTCCGACCTGCTGTTTTATGAAGGTTTGCACGGCATGGTGAAAACAGATGCCGTGGATGCAGCCAAGCATGTTGACTTGAGCATCGGCGTGGTTCCCATCGTCAATCTGGAATGGATACAGAAAATCCATCGTGATCAAGCTGAGCGTGGCTATTCCGCTGAAGCGACAGTAGATACTATCCTGCGCCGCATGCCGGACTATATTAATTTCATCACACCACAATTTTCGCGTACTGATATTAACTTTCAGCGCGTGTCTACGGTAGACACTTCCAACCCTTTCATTGCACGTGATATCCCTACTCCGGACGAAAGTTTTGTAGTGATTCGTTTCCGCGATCCCAAGGGCGTGGATTTTTCATATCTTCTTGACATGATTCAATGTTCATTCATGTCGCGCTCGAATACCATCGTAGTACCCGGTGGCAAAATGAGCTTTGCAATGGAAGTGATTCTGGCTCCAATCATGCATGAGATGCTGCAGAACAGAAATAAGTAATTTTTTATAATTTGATGTTAGCGGGGAATCAGGCATAGTTTCTGATTCCCCGTTTTGTTTACGGACATCCCTAATGGATTTTCTTTCCGGCCTTAATCCAGAACAGCGCGCTGCCGTTACCCTGCCGGAACAATCGGCGCTAATCCTGGCCGGCGCGGGCAGCGGCAAAACACGCGTGCTGACCACACGTATCGCTTGGTTGATCAGCACCGGGCAAGTCAGCCCGCATGGCATTCTGGCTGTCACCTTCACCAACAAGGCAGCGAAGGAGATGCTCGTGCGTTTGTCAGCCATGCTGCCGATTAATATACGCGGGCTATGGATGGGCACTTTCCATGGGCTGTGTAACCGTATGTTACGTGCCCATCACCGCGAAGCCATGTTGCCGCAGACTTTCCAGATTCTGGATAGCGCCGATCAGCTTGCTTCCATCAAGCGGATAATGAAAGTGCTCAATGTGGATGACGAAAAATATCCACCGCGCGAGGTTCAGAGCTTTATCAGCGGCAACAAGGAACAAGGCCTGCGCGCGCATGAGGTGGAAGCCTTTGATCCCTATACCCGCCGTAGGGTGGAAATTTTCGCTGCTTATGATGAGCAGTGCCAGCGCGAAGGCGTAGTGGATTTTTCTGAATTGCTATTGCGCTGCTACGAATTGCTGTCGCGCAATCAACCATTACGGGAACATTATCAGGCTCGTTTCCGCCACATTTTGGTGGATGAATTTCAGGACACCAACCGCTTGCAATATCAATGGCTCAAATTATTGGCTGGGCAACACAATGTCTTGTTTGCGGTGGGCGACGATGACCAATCTATTTATGCGTTTCGTGGCGCGAATGTCGGCAATATGCAGGAATTGACGCGCGACTTTCATGTGCAGAATGTGATCAAACTGGAGCAGAACTATCGCTCGCACGGCAACATCCTTGATGCCGCCAATGCGTTAATCAAGAATAATCGCAGCCGTCTAGGAAAAAATTTATGGACCTCGGAAAATAAAGGTGAGCCATTACGCGTTTACGAGGCGCCCACCGATGCGGAAGAAGCCAGATTCATCGTTGACGAAGCGCGCCAACTCAACCGAGAAGGCGTTCATCTTGCCGAGATGGCCGTGCTATACCGTTCCAATGCCCAGTCGCGCGTCATCGAACACGCACTGGTATCAGCCGGCGTGGCCTATCGCGTATATGGCGGACTGAGGTTCTTCGAAAGACAGGAAATCAAGCATGCGCTGGCGTATCTACGCCTGATACAAAACTCGGGTGACGATAACGCGCTGTTGCGCATCATCAACTTTCCTACGCGCGGCATCGGCGCACGCACTATCGAACAATTGCAGGAAGTGGCGCAAGCGCAAAATGTCAGTCTGTGGCAGGTGGCAAAGCAGGCGAGCGGCAAGGTGGCGACGTTTGTAAATTTAATCGACATGATGGCCGGTGCCACGCGTGAATTGCCGCTGCCGGAACTCATCGACCATATAATTATGCACAGCGGGTTGCTGGTACATTATCAAAACGAAACGGGGGTCAAACAGCGAGAGGCTCAAGAACGGCTGGAAAACCTCAATGAGCTAATCAATGCCGCGACGATGTTTGTGCATGAAAACGAGGACGACAGCCTTACTTCCTTCCTCACTCATGCCGCGCTTGAATCAGGTGAAAGCCAGGCAAATGCTGACGCGGATGCACTGCACCTGATGACGGTACACTCATCCAAAGGTTTGGAATTTCATACAGTGTTCATGAGCGGGCTGGAAGAGGGCTTATTCCCGCACCAGAACAGCCGCATGGCGGATGCCGGTGTGGATGAAGAACGCCGCCTGATGTATGTGGCTATCACGCGCGCACGGCGCAGGCTGTATCTCTCCTTTGCACAGAGCCGCATGTTGCATGGACAGGTGAATTACAACTTGATGTCCAGCTTTTTACGCGAACTACCGGAGGAGTTATTGCACTGGATCACGCCACGCATAACAGCTCGCAATAACTTCTTCTCTTCTGGCTATTCAACCCCTCTCACTCCCAAGTCCATTCCCGTAAGCATGAGAGGGTTTGGGGGAGAAAAAAGCGCTGGCGCACAAGACTCTCCATGGCGTATTGGCCAGGCAGTGCATCACGCCAAGTTTGGCGAAGGGGTCATCGTCAACACGGAGGGCGGTAGTTCAGATATGCGCGTGCAGGTGAATTTTCGCACAGCCGGTACGAAGTGGCTGGCGCTGGACTACGCAAAGCTCACTCCACTTTAATAACGGCCAGTCTGTTTACATCTCCGACCTCAGCCAGACTAATGTACGAGTTGGCCGTCATATTCTCTATTCATGCAGAATGGCCAGATGCGCCAGGGGTGCGGTCATTCAATACTCAGCATCCTGGTCGCCAACGTTCACAGGGATAATCTGCTCATCCTGAATCAACAAGTCCAGCGTAATGCGGTAAGAAAGAGCGTCTGACCAAATTTATTTTTATAGATTAGGAGTGCAAATGATAGGAAACACAAAATTATTTGAGGCAGTATCAGCACTCGTCACTAATAAAGGTGACGTGCGTCACAGAGTTGCATTGGCATGTCAAATTATTGAAAAAATGCACGCCAATGAATTAGAACCTGATTTAAAAGAAAGAATAGATAAAGTTAAAAATGCGGCTGGAAGCAATGGTCCCCTTACATCTAAATTAGATAATAAAGTTCTGTTGGATAAATATGAAAATTCGATTAAATATAAGGCAAATAAAACGCATGTACCATATGCAGAGGAAATTTTCAGTATATGGCGAGAAA
>CAIRGS010000019.1 GCA_903878125.1 uncultured Nitrosomonadales bacterium
CCGGTTGGGCTAAGTGAAATGAAGCCCAACCGGGCTCTCAAGTTTGACGAATAGATACCGTAATACTAATAAATTTCTTTTACGTAAAATCTCAAAACACTTCCAATGTAGGCACCCATGACAAACAACACAAAGCTCTTTGCTGTAATTATTGCTTCAGTTATTTCTATGTGTGGATGCGCAACGGTTGACACTTTTCAAAAAATGAATTCAGCCGAAAGAGCTCACTATGTCTGCTCCAGAGATACTTACTATGAACGCTTCAACAATGATGAGTTAAGCCAACGAGCCAGAATTGACGATATCAGCAGTACTTTAGCGCGCGGCTATCGAGTGCATAAATCCTGCAGAACCGTAAAAGTGGAGAAGCCTGGCACTGTCTCCTGCACATCTAGTAGCGCAGGAGCTAACACAAATACCGATTGCAGACAAAACACAAATATAACTTATGAGAATGTTTGTACTGAAACACCGGTATCTATCGACGCAAATTTGGAAAAAGGGAATCTTAAGGTATCCAGAGATATGATGGAAAGAGCCATGATCGAAAAGAACAATATATATAGCCTTTGCTATTCAATGATTGAGCCGATGTCCGCTGAGCAAGCCTTTAGTTATTACAAAAGCAGATGAATAAATCCTTGAACAGAGCTTGATTTAACTTGGTAGCTCTGTGATGTTGGGCTTCATCCATTCAGCTCAACCTACCGAGCTCACTACCCTCGATTACTCGAACGCCGCTCCTTCGCGTTACCAAGGTGTATGGACAATTCCTTGGGCGGGACTTTAACCCGCTGGCTAAATTGCTGTTACTGCGAACGCCTGACCCTATTGAAATGAAGTTTTTCTACAGCCTCAACGTCGCATACGGATAAATGGTCGTTCAATAAGCGCATATGATACTGAAGCTATGGAAACCGCCCCCACCATAGTAGCCAGCAGTAGTAAGGGCAACCTGTTATCCTGAAGCGCGCTAAATAACCCGATCTCTGAAAGCCACCTGAGCAGGGGAGCATGCCATAAATAGATGCTATAGCTCACAACGCCGGCAAAGACGATAGCGGAATTTCCAAACAACCAACCTATTAATCGATTGCCCTTCACGCCCGCGATTGCAACCAACATTGCCGCGAAGCTGTATACCGTTGTCCAAGTATAAAAAATAAGGCTGTGGTTCCAATAATCCATCCACCTATAATGTAGCCAATACAGACACAGTAGCAAGATGGCCAATCCCGCCATTGCTATCAAGTTATGGTGCCTCGACAACCATACAGATACGCTATTTTTACTTACATGTAACATTGCCCCGAGCATTCCCATGCCAAATGAATCCATGGAACCGGGCAATTGAGATGACATCAAAAAATTACCAGGGCCGGTGTATATAATTGTTCCAGCGCGCCACAACCACATACTTGTCAAAATAAGGACCAGCAATAACAACCAGCGCTTTGGATTGATCAGTCCTGCCAGAAATGGTAGTGTCAGATAAAACATGAATTCAATGGGCAATGTCCACCACACGGTATTGATTGGATCCATACCTACAGGAGGCGGCACAAATAACATGAACAAATGTCGCAAAAACGATTCTACATTGGCAATCGGACTAGCTTGGCCCAGTAAATAAGCCCCCCCAAGCAAGACAGCTAACTGGACGTAATAAGCCGGCAATACCCTGGCGACCCGTCGGAACAAATAACGTCCTAGATTAGGCTTCTCCCGTGTTCCTGCCTGCCATTGAGCGAACGGCAAGCTAAGCAAAAATCCGGAAAGTACAAAGAAAATCTGCACCCCCGACCAACCTGACGAGAAGAATGGCGTTAGGTCAATATTCCATTTGCCGACGTGAAAAACAACAAGACCATGTTGTGATGTCTCATAAACGTGAAAGATCAGCACCCATAAAGCCGCCCATCCACGAAGCCCGGTCAATACACGCAAATGAGATTTGTCTTCTGTGAATACATTATTTTCAGGCGAAGTCATAATTGGGATTTCTTTAGCGCTTTTCCAACGGGAGGGTTGCTTGTTACTTTTTTATGGTCAAAAAAAACACAAGGAGTCTTGACATCACAGTTGTCGTCAAACTCAGCATTCGAGCGGGATTGCCCAGAAGTTGGCAGCCCCTCAATTTGAACGTTGAGGCTGTAGAAAAACTTCATTTCAATAGGGTCAGGCGTTCGCAGTAACAGCAATTTAGCCAGCGGGTTAAAGTCCCGTCCAAGGAATTGTCCATACACCTTGGTAACACGAAGGAGCGGCGTTCGAGTAATCGAGGGTAGTGAGCTCGGTAGGTTGAGCTGAATGGAATGAAGCCCAACATCACAGAGCTACCGGGCTATATCACGCGCGCATCACCGCACGCTGCACACGTGGATGTTTTTTCTTCGCTGCTTGCCACAAATCATAAGACGCCTGCCCACGCAACCAGCTTTCCGCACTGGGGCCGCCTTCCGGTGTTGCCAGCCAAGTTTCCAGGCGCAACGCCAGATCGGCGGAGATTCCAGCCCGCTCGTTAATTACGCGCGACAACTGCACTCTGGACATGCCTAACTGTCGTGCAGCCTCTGCCACTGAAATCCCCAGCGCGGGCAATACGTCTTCACGCAAGGTTGCCGCCGGATGCGGCGGCTTAAACATCTTTGCCATTCTCACCTCTCAATGATAGTCCTGATAATTCACCAAAATGGCATCCTCGCCTTCAAACGCGAAAGTCAGCCGCCAATTGCCATTCACCCAAACCGACCAATGGCCTGATAAATCACCGCTCAATGGGCGCCACTTCCAACCTGGTATATTCATGTCCGTAAGGTGCGCGCATCGTTCAACTGCCGCAACTGGCGAGCCAGTTTAGCCGCGTGTGTAGGCTGTATATCTGCCTTGCTACCATCCTCGAAAAATGCCTTGATACCTTTATGCCGGAAGGTCTTTATCATGGATAAAGTGTATCTTGTTATGATACACATGGCAAATAATAATCAAGGGCGCCTCTAAAAACTCAGAGTTCGCCCAAATGCATGGCGCGGGAAATATTTCGCAGCCCGGTTGGGCTAGATGTCATATTACCCGGTTCGTAAACAGTAAACGCAGGCTCTCTATCCGAGACCGATCTGCAATGCAGCGGCCAAGCCGAATACAAGGCCGCTCGATGCAAAGATACGCTGCATAAGCCAATAGATAGGTCGATCCAAGCATTGTGAGCGCGGCCCATGTGATGCTACCCGTCGCTGCAAAGACGGTGCTGCTGAGCACTGCACCAACAGAACCATGCAACAAGTACACGCTGTATGAATAATCGGCGAGCAATCGGCCGATCCGATTGGCTCGCACCGCGCCCTCGATCTGTACCCGAACAGCGAAGGCTCCGATGAACGTGCCGAGAGCAACCCAATATGTCAGTACGTAGCGAACGCCCTCGTGCCTATATGCGAGCAGCGCAATCGGAATCAAGGCAGCGGCTACTGCTGCGACCAACACGGTAACGCGCTTGACCGACGTGCGCCGCTCGGCTAGTGCGCGCAGTCCGTCGCCGACGAACATCAAGGCCACAGCGATGAACAATGCAACCGGCAGCGACTTTCCGGTTCGATAGCGAATCAACGCGCAAACGAGGCCTCCCAGCAACGCAGCGGCAATGACCATCTCGCGCCGTTGCAAGCGGCCAGCGATGAACAGTAGTGCGCACACAGCGTAGAAAATCAGTTCAATTTGCAACGTCCAATACGTGCCGACCGCATCGGGCACTCCGACAAACTTCTGCAACATAGTCAGGTTGACGACAACGTTGTTCCAGTCGATCAACGCACCACGATCGAACGTCCATTGGGTCGCGACGAAAGCCAGCAACGACAGCCAATATGCCGGATACAGACGAAAGAAGCGGTGAATCGCATAACGCCGTAGCGTTGCGCCGGGGCTGGTTAGTGTCGTTGGAATCAAGAAGCCACTGACCAAAAAAAACACGCCTACCGCAAACTTGCCGAGATCGAAATAGCCTAGTACGAAGTAATCAGTAAATGAGCCAGGAGGAATCGGAAAGTCTGGATAGCGATGAACAATGTGCAAATCGAAATGAAAATAGACAACAAGCAACGCCGCGATGCCGCGCATCCAATCGACGAAGGCAAAATTTCGACAGGAAATATCACAATGGCTAATGGTAGAACCTTATACGTTAAATATCCAACTTTGGAATCAATCACTGTTTCCAATTGGTCATATGATTTAAGAATAACTGCAGAATTTTTTATCCTACCACAACGAACAATGGGGTCATGAACAATGGAGGCAAGTCTTGACAACACAGTTGTCGAGGTCAAGCTTTGGTAAATCCTCCAGTGCAGCCATGGAATGACCTGTTTTTACTTAGGTACGATTGCTTCCCGCCACCATCTTGTATTCAAACAAACGACATTCAATTGCGCCGTTGAACAGCAGGGTGCGGCGTGAAACGGACAGGCG
>CAIRGS010000020.1 GCA_903878125.1 uncultured Nitrosomonadales bacterium
AACACTCAAATCCCCCCTAGCCCCCCTCTTGCGAAGGGGGGAATGCGCTGTCATCGTGCGAATCAGGTCTAATGGATTTTCTGGGTTAATCGAAACCCCGTTTATACAAAATTCCGAACACCCATGATATGGGCTATATCAAGACAGATCTCTCATGGGGTTCTTGCATCATCCGCAGTGAAAATAGAAAATAGAAAATAGTTAACTCACGTATTGAAAATTGACGAGTAAATTATTATGACCGAACGAAAAAATATTCCAGCCAAAGTAACCACTCAGGATGTTGTTGTGCATACAGGACAGGGCAGCAGCCTTGTTGCGCGCGGAATGGCGGCAGTGATGAGAAGTAATGATCCATCACTGGCAGAAGACTACGACGCGCTATATCGTCAAGCACGGGATGCCTATAACCATATTACCGAGCTTGGCGATAAATCAGGCTTTGGTATCGTCTGGACACGTAGTGATCTCGACGATCTGAAAGACGCCTTGGATGCCTTCAAACAATTGGCAGATAGACAATATGGCAAAGCCTATTTCCCATTATCGACTCTCCACAATGGTGGGCGGAGTTTTCCCGTTCACAAGGAACACGCTCAGCATTACGCAGGGCTGGCCTTCGCCTGGTGTATAGCCAACCAAAATCAAAATGACCCTGAAATATGGAATGATTTAGGTAGGCTATATTGGCTCGGTGTAGAGGTTGGATCAGACTACGAGCAGGCGCTTTATTGGTATCAAAAGGCAGCAGAAAGCGGGTTTGAGCAGGCGCAATATAATCTGGGGGCCATGTACTACAACGGGCAGGGTGTTGTGCAGGATTATCAGCAGGCAATATTCTGGTATCTCAAGGCCGCAGAACAAGGACATACGCGGGCACAGTATGCTCTAGGCACCATGTATTACGACGGGCAAGGGGTTGTACAGGATTATGGGCAGGCTATGTCCTGGTATCACAGGGGTGCAGAGCAAGGAAATGCATGGGCGCAACAATCTCTCGGCTATATGTACGAGAAGGGTCAAGGCACCCCACAGAACTATGAACTTGCTTCACTATGGTTTCGCAAAGCAGCAGAGCAGGGATTTGCGCGAGCGCAATTCAATTTGGCAGCCATGAATAACAGCGGCCAACTGGTTGCGCAAGACCACGAGCAGGCTAAGTTTTGGTATATGAAGGCTGCAGAGCAGGGACATGCGCGGGCGCAATATGAGCTAGGCATTATGTACAGCAAAGGCCAAGGCGTTACACAGGATTATCAGCAGGCCGAGTTTTGGTATCTAAAAGCCGCAAAGCAAGGGCATGTGCGGGCGCAATATGCAGTAGGAACCACATTCAGCAAAGGCCGGGGTGCACTTCAGGATTATGAACAGGCTGCATTCTGGTATGGAAAAGCAGCAGAACAGGGGCATGCGGAGGCGCAATTCAGTCTGGGATTCTTGTATGAAAAAGGTCAGGGCGTTGCACAGGATTACCAGCAGGCCGTGTCCTGGTATAACAAAGCCGCAGAACAGAAGCATATTTCGGCTCAATTAAATCTAGGGTACTTATACAACAATGGACTGGGGGTTACCCAAGACGACCAACAGGCTGTGTTTTGGTTTCTAAAGGCAGCAGAGCAGGGAGATATGCAAGCGCAATACACGCTAGGCATTATGTACGACAACGGCCAGGGCGTTATACAGGACGATAAGCAGGCGCTATCCTGGTACGGCAAAGCCGCAGAGCAGGGGCATGCAGAAGCACAATTTAATCTGGGATTCATGTACAGCACAGGCCAGGGCGTTACACGGGATGAGCAGCAGGCTGTGTCCTGGTATCGCAAGGCCGGACAGCAAGGCGAAACCAGAGCGTTGGAGCAATTGAAGGTGCTAGGGCTCGGCAATAGAGAGCAAATCGATCGCGCCGCGTGGGCACAACTTAACGAATTCACTCTCAGTTGGCAAGAACCAGAATGAAGCTCACTTTGGATGAGGAGCTTATCCGCTTGGTGAGCGATCAGGCCACGCTTGCAGAGCAGGTTATTTCGGCTGAATTGGAACTGGAAACAGCTAAAACAGAAATAGCACAGTTCCAGCGCCGTTACTACGAAATGGTCGGGCGACTCTATGCTCAGTTGGATGAGCTGGATGCGCAAATTGCCAACGCACAGGCGGGGCTATCCCCGGATGATGCAGCCGCTCAAGTCCATGCACAAGCCGCGCAGGAGCAGGCTAGAAAATCGGCTGAAGAAGCGGGTCTGATAGAGGCTCAGCCACTTCCACCCCCGGTGATTACGCCGCAACTCAAGCAGGCATTCCGGCGTGCTGCCATGATGATGCACCCCGACCGCGCCATAACGGAGCCCGAGCGCCTGCGCCGCCACGGGTTGATGATAAAGTTGAATCTTGCCTATGAGCGCGGTGATCAGCAGGCCATTGAAAAGCTGGTGCTGGAGTTCATTCAGGATCCTGAAATGCGGGAGGTTGAGGACCCCGAATTAATTGCTGATCAGGGCGTGGAATTAAGAGTTTTGAAAACCATCCGTCGTACTGGCCAACTGCGCCGCCGCATGGATGAAATTCAGGAAGAATTGCAGGAAAAAAAACAATCGGATATTTATAAACTCAAAATCACAATTGAAAGAGCCGAGTCGAGGGGCGGCGATCCCTTGGGCGACTTGGCGGAGCAGTTGTTGCAGGAGTTGTCTGAGAGAAGAATTCGGCTAGAGGAAGTTGCTTAGAACCTATGTGGTTCGCAGTGGCAAACCCTTCGATAAGTGCAAGATGAACAACAAGAAATAGTCAGCTAAAAATCCATCCTTCCTTAAAAAAGCTCAGGACGAACGAATTGTTAAATTCCATTCGTCCTGAGCTTGTCCAATGATAAGCGGATTGACTTCTTCATCGGGATGTTGAAAGTTGATTGCCCGCCACCTTGGCAGCTATTCCAGAATGCATTCGTTTGGAAATATGTGTGCCAGCGAACAGACCGAATTTAATAAATGTAACAAAATGATCCTGAGGTTGGTTACAGTAAATTTCACTACTAATTAAAAAAGGAGTTAGTAATTATGCAGAATACAATTTTAAATAAAGCAGAAGGTGCCTTGGCAGCCGCAGAAGACATGGCTCATCGGACTGGAGCAGCAGTAGAAAATGTTTTGGATGCTACGAAATCCGCTGGAAAGAAAGTGGAGGCAGCTGTCAGTAGCGAAATGTCCAACCTGCGCGGCGATTTAGACGATTTGATTTCTCGCATGCCGAGCTTATCTGATATTGATTTAGAGGAGGCCAAGGAAAGGTTGATGGAAAAAGTGGCATATGCAAAAGAGGTTGCGCAAAGTGCGGCAGACGATGCACGCAAACATTTCAATGAGGGAGTCGATTGCTCCAGAGGATATGTAAAAGAACATCCTCTGCAAGCAGTGGGGTACGCAACTGCAATTGGGTTTTTACTTGGCCTATTAGTTTCACGGCGTTAATTTGATTCACTACAGAGCACTTAAATTCCTGAGTTGAAATAAATGTCATGTTTGAAAAAATAAAATCAGTTAGGCAGCTAGGCATAATTGCACGTGATCGTATCGGCGATTATATGGAATTGGTGCCGATCTTGATAAAGATCCAAGGGCGGTACTTTGGTGCCCAGATAATTAGTTATGTTGTTTTGTTTATTTTGGCATTATTAAGCCTGACTTTTTTAGGAGTGGCTATTATCGTTAGCTACTGGGAAACCCCATACCGTGTGGTATCTGCATGGTGTGTTGTGGCTTTATATACATTGTCAGCCTTTGGGGTTTTCCTGGTAAGTCAGAATAGAACACGTCCAATATCTCCATTTGAAACGTTACGTACCGAATTAGAGAAAGATGCAAAGCTGGTAAAGGATACGGTATGACAATGTCATTATCTTTCGAAGAGCAAAAAAAAATCCTCTTGGATCGGATGGAGGAAAATAGGCGCAACTATCGAACTAATTTTATTCAGCGATTTTCTATCGCGGAGAATTCAACGGCTTTATCTGGTACTTCCGGAGTATTTCCACGAAGCCATACGTTTAAACTTTTAACGCATCATCCCTATTTGATTGGCATAGCATTATTAGCAGCTTTGGCAGTATCGCGTGGGCCATTGAGAAATATGTTAAAGAAGAGTTTTGCCTTCAGTACAGGCATGTTGACAAGCAAGGTAAAAGTGTTGATTGTGCCCGCAATAATCAGTTTGTTCCGATCAAATACCCGCGACTAATTTCGGGCGACGCTTTTCCTATCAAGCAGAAAGGCTAGCCGCTGCTATGCTGCCTCCTGATCCAAATCGAATGCCTTGTGAAGTACGCGCACAGCCAGTTCCAGGTATTTTTCATCAATGACAACTGAGATTTTAATTTCCGAAGTTGAAATCATTTGAATGTTAATTCCCTCTTCAGCTAAGGTGCGAAACATTTTGCTGGCGATGCCGACGTGCGAACGCATTCCGACTCCAACTACCGATACTTTGGCAGTCTTATTGTCACCCACCACATCTCGTGCGCCAATGTGACTTTGCACTTTGTTTTTCAGAATATCCATCGCCTTATCGAATTCATTGCGATGAACAGTAAAGGAAAAATCGGTGGAACCATCTACGCCGACATTCTGAATAATCATGTCCACGTCAACATTGGCTTCACTTACGGGCCCCAGTATCTGGTAAGCAATGCCCGGTTTATCCGGTACACCACGCACGGTGATCTTTGCTTCGTCACGGTTGAAGGCTATACCTGAAATAATCGCCTGTTCCATCTTATCGTCTTCCTCAAAAGTAATTAGCGTGCCATCGCCTTCTTCCTCGAAGCTTGAAAGCACGCGCAACTTAACCTTGTATTTCCCGGCAAATTCAACTGCGCGGATTTGCAATACCTTGGAACCGAGGCTGGCCATTTCCAGCATCTCCTCGAAGGTAATGGACTTAAGGCGGCGCGCTTCCGGCACCACACGAGGGTCGGTAGTGTATACGCCATCAACATCGGTATAAATCTGGCATTCGTCAGCGTGCAGCGCTGCCGCAATAGCCACCCCGGTAGTATCGGAACCGCCGCGTCCCAAGGTGGTAATGTTTCCCTCTTTGTCTATGCCTTGAAACCCAGCCACTACAACCACATACCCGTTAGCTAAATCGGTGCGAATATTGTGCTCATCGATGCTGAGAATACGTGCCTTGGTGAAAGCGCTGTCGGTGGTGATTTTAACCTGTGCGCCCGTGTAGCTTTTAGCCTTCAGTCCCTCTTGTATCAGCCCCATCGACAATAACCCGACGGTCACTTGTTCGCCGGTAGAAATTACCATATCAAGTTCACGCGGATCGGGCTGAGCTTGTATTTCTTTCGCCAACGCGATAAGTCGGTTGGTCTCACCGCTCATGGCAGAAACCACAACGACTATTTGATGTCCAAGTGCTTTGTATTTAGCCACGCGGCGGACCACGTTTTTAATGCGTTCCGGACTGCCTACCGAAGTGCCACCATATTTCTGAACAATCAATGCCACGAATTCCTATACCCAAAATACAAAACAGAGTGAATTCTAACCTAAAACCAAAATACAACCCAAGCTCCAAATGCGTCTGGCACAACAATAAGCCATGAAGTGCTGTGTCATGGTATCTGCTTCATTTAGAAAAACTGAAATGATTTTTTACAATTGGCAAGCGGCTGACTGATAAGCTGTTAGCCCCATGTAGCAATGTCCGCTGGTGTTAAGGGATATGGCTGAGAGACTGGAGTCAAGGATGCAGTGGATATGTCTTAACTGCTTTAGGTGAGCAGAGCCACGATATCGTCGTGCTTGTTCTTGGTGGCAAGAGCCAATGGCGTAGTGCCATCCTGATGCTCGGCGTCGCGGTTCGCACCCCTGGCGAGCAGAAGCTTGACCATTTCAGTATGACCGCTAGCAGCGGCCTTGTGCAGTGGTGTCCACCCATCATGGGTGGCAAGATTGACATTGGCTCCACCGTTAATCAGATGTCTGGCTGCAATCAGGTGGCCGCGTGAGGAGGCTTGCAACAGTGGTGTCCAGCCATGGTTGCTGAGTGTGTTCGTATCGACACCTTTTTCGATCAGCAGTTTGACCACGTTGTCGTAGCCTTTGAATGCGGCCCAGTGCAGTGATCCATAGCCGCCTGTGTCCTTGGCATGGATGTCGGCAAAGTTACGGATGAGCAAGAGTGCAATACCTTCATTGCCGTGGAAGGATGCCGCTATCAGCGGTGTCCAGCCACGTGCGTCGCGCGTATCGATATTTATGCCGCTGCTCAGAAACAGCGCGACGGCATTTAGGTTGCCTTTTTCGGCTGATTGTAGGAATCCTTTGGGGGAAAAGTCATAGCCTTGCTGCGCAATGGCGGTTTTTTTTGAGTGCTCCACGTTTTCCCATGGATTGGATGCAGCTATACGTTGTTGTTCTTGGCTGCGCAATTTGGCGTTAAAACTGCTTAATACAAACAGCTCGGAAACAACCTCAAGCGGGAATCCCTGGCGGCCGCCACGGCTATCAATCAGAAGATCTGTGAAGTAGTCGTCAATTGTCGGTGAATACCATAACTCGATGATACGGTTTAACACGCGTAGAAACTGTTGTTCCAAGTTTTTCGGGTAGAGATCTGTCCTACCGTTCAGCATGTGTAATAGTTTTTCGTTCATTGAAATTTAGTCTATGTTTGACCAGATAAATTGCGGATTTAACTTTAGCAGGCTGCTAAAAAACATTCATGCATTTCCGTTGCCCACATATGCACAAGAATTTTTAGGCGATTTTTCAATTTCTAGCTCCAGAAGAAACCTGTTTTCAGGGAATTCCCCATTTGCCACTTTTTGGGCGGATTGCTAATGTACTACGACAATAATCCTTTAATTCTGACCAGGTTGAAATAGCTGCTATGAATTAGGAATAGCTGTTTCATCAGCATTTTTCCACGATGTCATAATTTACGCATCAGGCCGATGTCTTTCATCCAGTCAAAGCATTCATCGATCTATTTACGCTTTCCGATCCTGACTTCATAACCATTATGGCGGCCGTTGTGCCTTGCCAATGTTGATTTCGGTATCAGCAGCCGTTTTGTCGTCGCCTCAGCACTCAATCCTACTTTAGCTCATTTTTCCCTGATTGACGTCCCGAAAAAAGGCGGCTTGCGCCGCCTTCTTGAGCTTAGTCCATTCGGTTTTAGTCGCGTTCACCACTAAAGGCCATCAATAGGCTTAGCAAGTTGACGAAAATATTGTAAATATTCAAGTACAGCGTCATGGTTGCCATTACATAGTTAGTCTCGCCGCCATGAATGATCTGGCTGATATCGTAAAGAATATAAGCCGAGAAAATAAGTACGGCGATAGCTGAGATGGTCAGCGACAAAGCTGGAATGGCAAAAAAGATATTGGCCAGTGAAGCGACTACCAGCAGAACCAAGCCAATGAACAGGAATTTACCCATAAAGCTGAAATCTTTTTTGGTAACAGTAGCGATGGTCGCCAAGCTAAAGAAAATCAGCCCGGTTCCACCAGCAGCCATGCCCACAAGTTGGGCGCCATTGCGCAGATGAAGTGCATGTTGCAGAATTGGCCCAAGGAAAACACCCGCGACAAAAGTAAAGCCCAGCAGCATGGCAATGCCCCACACGCTGTTACGCAACGCAGAGACAGCGAATAGCATACCCATCATCACGGCGAACATCAGCAGCGGAGCCATGATTGGATTATGTGCCATGAACGAGAAGTTAGTGGATAGGCCGATAAATGCACCCATGATGGTAGGAATCATGGTTAGAGCCAGCATCATGTAGGTGTTGCGCAGGACTTGATTTTGAACCAGCCCTAATGTACCTGGTTGCGAAATGGTTTGGTATTGCATGGTATTTTCTCCAGAGTGTCTATTAAACAACATGCGTAAGAGTATCGAAGCAGGGCGAAAGTTGCAATGTTTGTGTTGATTAATGTGTAATAGTTGAAAAGTGACTTTAAATTAGTAAGGGATTTCGGGTATCATGCGCGCACTTCGGTTATGTGCAACTTCACCATGATCTATTTGGTTAAGCTGTAACACAGTCGTATGCTCAGTATGTATTCAAACTTGGAAGCTTGGGTGAGTGGTTTAAACCAGCAGTCTTGAAAACTGCCGAACAGCAATGTTCCGTGAGTTCGAATCTCACAGCTTCCGCCACAGCTTAAAAAAATCCACCGCTTCACTTAAATCCCGTGTGCGCTTGAATGGCGGTAGGCTCTGCCATATGCGCTTGCCGTAGGATTTTGCTATCAAACGCGGGTCGCAGATCATCAGCACGCCGCGATCGGTTTCATCTCTAATCAAGCGTCCCGCTCCTTGCTTAAGATTAATGACCGTGCGTGGCAACTGATATTCCATGAAGGCGTTGCGTCCCTGGCTGGTGATCTGTGCAAGGCGCGCCGCCAGTACTGGGTCATCCGGCGGAGCAAACGGCAGTTTGTCGATTACCACTAGCGAAAGAGCTTCGCCGCGCACATCTACTCCTTCCCAAAACGACTGGCTGCCCAACAGTATGGCGTTGCCGTGTTCGCGGAAGCGGCTCAACAGCTCATTGCGCGAACCTTCGCCTTGCAACATTAACGGAAAATCAAGTTTCTTGCGTTCGAATTCAGCCGTTAAAATTTCATGTGCGCGTTGCATGGCGCGCAGGCTGGTGAACAGCAAAAATGCACGTCCTTTGCTGGCCTCGATCAACGGCAGAGCCGCCAGCACCACCGCTTCGGTATAGCCGGGATTGTTCGGATCGAGCATATTTTGGGGCACATATAGCAACGCCTGCTCGGGGTAGTTGAAAGGGCTGTCCCAGCAGGCGGTTTGCGCCTCAAGCAAGCCCATTTCGGATTGATAGTGCGAGAAATTCTGCTTCACTGTTAGCGTGGCGGACGTGAAAATCCATGCACGCGGGTGGCCATTAATTTGCTTGGAAAATATTTCCGCGATGGACAATGGCGTGGTGTTGAGTTGCACGGATTGATGAAATATTTCTAGCCAGCGCACCATTTCCACTTGCTCTTTATCCTGCCATTGCAAGATTTTTTGCGCCATCACCTGCCCGCGTTGCCAACAACTTTCCAGTCCTTCGCTGCGCTCTGCTTGCTTCTCCAGCAGACTGTTAATCTGCTTGAGTTTATCGATCAGCACGGCCATGGCATCCGCCCAGCCGGATAAATTTTCAATGGCGATAGCAGTCATGCGGCCTTCGCTCTGTTTGAACACCAGGCGCAAGTCACGCGCGGCTTTGTCCAGCGAGTCGGTGGCGGTGGGAAGCGCGGCGAAGTCTTTAGCCGAAATTGCCGCCTCCAAACGCACATCTCGTGCTAGCTCGATGATTTGTGAAGTCGAAATACTTTCGCCAAAAAACAAGCTGGCGGTCTCAGGCAATTGGTGTGCTTCATCGAAAATAACCGTATTGCAGGCTGGCAGTAATTCCGCCAGACCTTCGTCGCGCAGCATTAAATCGGCAAAAAACAAATGGTGGTTCACCACCACCACATCGGCCCGCATTGCCTCTTTGCGCGCCTTTAGTACAAAGCAATCTTTATGATGCGGGCACTCCTGCCCCAGGCAGTTATCGCGCGTTGAAGTTACCTGCATCCAGATAAGTGCATTCTCTGGCACATCGTTTACGCCACTCTTGTCGCCGGACTGGGTAATTTTCGCGTACTTCACAATCTTGGCTAGATGGCGCGCATCCTCGCGCGTGGTAAAGCGGCCATCAGACTGCGTGCGCTCGAGGTGATAATGGCAGACGTAATTGGAACGGCCTTTGAGCAATGCTATAGAAACCGGTACTTTGAGCGCGTCACGCACCGTAGGCAAATCGCGTTGAAACAGTTGGTCTTGCAAATTTTTTGTGCCGGTGGAAATAATCACCTTACCGCCTGCGAGCAAGGCAGGGACGAGATAGGCAAAAGTCTTGCCTGTCCCTGTGCCTGCCTCTGCGATCAGCTGTCCATTCGCGGTAATTGCCTGTGCAATGGCTTGCGCCATTTCCACCTGCTGTGGACGCGCGCGAAAATCAGGGATGTGCTCGGCCAGCGCACCATCAGGCGAAAACAGGAATGCGATTTTTTTATCTATCATTGTTAAAAAAGTAGTCCAACGAACCAAGGAGCAAATTGGTTTGCATGGTATCACCGCATGAAAGCAACGGGTGATGGATAACCGGTGCAGGTATAAATGCTTTCCGCTTAACCGTTCGTGGTGAGCATGTCGAACCACCAGCTGCTCACCCTGAGCCCTTCGACAACCTCAGGACGAACGGAATTTCTTTATCCAATGGGAAGGCACGGAACTTCTTCCGCCTTCGCCACTCATAGCTGCTACAATCTGCTAAGTTTTGTAGCAGATCATATCGAAACCGGGGGCGACTTGGCTTCGACGTGGGTTGCAAAGCAGTGTAGGGCAT
>CAIRGS010000021.1 GCA_903878125.1 uncultured Nitrosomonadales bacterium
CTTCCCATACCCTTGCCAACATAAAAAATCTCGCCCGTATCGGCTCGCAAGTGCCTGTAGACATAGAACACTGGCTTGTTGGGATTGGTTGCCATTTCACGATTCTAAATTTCTTTTTAAACTAGGACTCACGCAAGTCGAACTCAACTAGCGCGAGTTCGTGTGGAAGTTGACCCGAGCGGCAATGCCGCGAAGTGCAAGCAATTCGGTTACCCCGAGGCGAGCATGCCATTGATGAGGACTTTGGCGGAGGCATCAGCCATCAGGTCGCTTTGAATTACCGTTGACTACGCACATTAGCGCTCAGCCGCAAAACGCCGATCATTCAGTTTCACTTCAACCTGATGCCCAACCAGAGAGGAGGAATCCCTCCAACTCCCCGCGCTTCATGGGGTACTGCGCCATCAGGCGCGCAAGGTCATCGCCTTCGATCAACTCTACATTCAAGATTTCAGCCTGTTGCTTAGCCGTATTATTAAATTTCTGATTGGTAACGGCTACCATCGAAAATTTCACCTTTGGATATCTTTTAGAGTAAGCAGCGACACCAGCAGACACATCCTTGACGGCTTCCCATCCATGTCCGCGTCCTTGGATACTCGAACTCTTGCACTGGATCGCCACGCCTTCAAATCCCCGAATGGCCACGACATCGACACCGCCGTCCCCCACCCGTGGCGTCTTAATTGTGTTGGTGTAGCCACGCTTGCTCCAAAGCAAGGCACAGAACGCCTCGAAGGCGTCAGCATCCAGTGAACCGATTTCGTCGGCGCGGATGAACTCGTTACCAAAGGCGTTGCCACCGCCAGGCGCTTCTAAGTCACCGAACTCGGCGGGGCTGACATCGCCTGAGCCATTGAGCATGTTGGTCGAGAGTTCTCGCTTCCAATCGAGCAGTTTTTTGAGCTTGGCATCAAAGGTCAGAAAATCATGTGCTACCACCACCGGCAAGTAGACGGTAACAGGTTTGGTCTGCCCTATGCGATAGGCCCGGTCAGTCGCCTGATCCTCAGTAGCCGGATTCCACGTACGAGTGAAGTGGATAACATGGTTAGCGGCCTGGATGTTCACACCAAAGCCCACTGCCCTCGGCGAAAGAATGATTACGCCAAACCCTGGATTCTCTTGGAATTTTTTGATCCTGCGTTGCCGGTTTTCTGAATTTGCCGAATCCGCCGATGTATCACCATTAATAACATCCGGCGTTAAGTTGAATCGCTCTCTAATACATCGCTGAAGTGTTCGTTGTAGATCTTTAAACTCACAGAATATGATGACCTTCTCGTGATCGCCCTCAATCTTGCGCAGTTTGATCAAGAGCCAGGCCATTTTTGGCGAGGAGTGCTCGATGTCAACGACCGACTCAGACTCCAGGGATAAATGACCTGGCGGTCTCGGGTCAGAACACAGCCTTCGCAAGTATTGCAGCAGACCCAAGGGGGACTGCAAGCCACTAGTAATGCCGCTAGCCTTTCGGCTTTCGAACGCAGCGACCGCGTCGGCGTAATACGCTCGCTGCCGCTGCGACAACGGCAAGGAGGCAATGTCTTCAATCTTTTTTGGCAAGTCTTTTGCGACTTGGGCTTTGGTTCGGCGCAGCACCTGCGGGTCAATCAACGCCTGCAACTCCTTGATCCGAGACTCCGCTTCAGAGTCTCCCTCCGCTTCGA
>CAIRGS010000022.1 GCA_903878125.1 uncultured Nitrosomonadales bacterium
AACTACCTCTGTCGTGTTTTCATTAAAGAAATTATGGTATGTCCCTTCAACTTGAACCCCACCCTGCACCCTATAAAAAATACCTACGCCAAGAGTGGCTAGCTGTACCTCTGCTATTTCTTGTGAGCGCTTTAATTTTGTCGCTAGTCTATCTCCAACACAACTGGCCAAAAAATTGGATGACCGGCGCCAAGCCTTTAAATTGGAACGGTGCGGCACTAACTATGAACAAGGGTCTAGGTGATAGCGACCAAGGCAAACTGGTAATCAAAGCGCTAACGGATCAGGGTATTGCTGTTGCTTCACTATCCCCGCCAACTTTTCAGGCCGAGAAATATCCCACTATTACCTGGTCTGTTTCAGGCGCCACACCAAGCGTTGAAATGGAGTTTTTGTGGCGCACCGTGGAGAATCGTGTTTTTGTGCGTCCGCTTGTTGGGGCAGCCAATACCTTGGAGCCATTGGAAATAGCGGAAGATGAAAATTGGCGGGGCCAAATTATAGACATGGCTATCATTGTCAAGGGAACGCTGGCTGCGCCGATTGTTATAAATGGTGTTTCACTTGGGTCTGCGTCTTTGCCAGAAGCGCTATCAAACATGGTTAAAAAATGGTTTGCGCTTGACCGATGGCAGGCAACTTCGATCAACTTTGTAGATGGAGATGCCATCGAAAAAAAAGTCTCTACTGTGTTAGTTATCGCCGCGATTATATTGCTGGCGTTGGCCTTGAATTTAATCTTGGCCATAGCGAAAATCATGCCCCTAAATGTTGCCATGGTGTGGGGCATGGTACTTCTCGGCTGGTTCATACTGGATATCCGTTGGCAGGCAAACTTGTTTCAGCAATTGGATCTGACACACCAGCAATTTGCCGGCAAAACCTGGGAAGACAAACATCTTGCTGACGAAGATGCTGCTTTGTTCAACTTCATGAGGAAAGTGAAATCAACGTTGCCTCCTGCAAATGGCCGCATCCTGTATTTTTCCGATGACGCCTACTCGCGGGGAAAGGGCGCTTACCATTTATATCCTCAAAACGTTCTAGCCCGCAATGACCTGCCTTCGGCATCAAAGATCAAAACCGGGGACTATATTGCCCTGTTCGCAAAGAAGGGCGTGCAATATGATCGTCCACATCAATTACTGATATGGGGTGATGGGCAATCTCTAAAAGTTGACTTACTGTTCTTGGCTGAAGGCAATGCTTTGTTCAAGGTGCGATAGATGGAATTAATTACGTTAGTAGCTGGCTTGTTTTTGCCTTGGCTATTGGGGGTGGTGTGGTTGCGTGCGCCTTGGCTCAGGGCCACCGGGATCACATGGCCGACGCTTTTGGGGTATGGTTATCTGGGTGGAATATTGTTAACCACGCTGATGATGCGTTTGCTGGATGCGCTGGGAATCCGCCTTGGTTTATTCAGTATTGGGCTTGCACTTTTATTATTGACAGTGGCCGGTGCTTGGCTTGGTCGTAGGGAACCTTGGCGAATCAGGCGACCCGGAGCGGATTGGCACAGCTTGGCCGGGTGGCGGAAAATTGTCTATGCCGTCGTGTTGGCCGCTATTGTGGTACGGCTGACAGGGCTGGGGCTGGAGATTGTGTGGCGTCCGCTGTTCCCTTGGGATGCCTGGTCGCAGTGGGCGACCAAGGCCCGGGTTTGGTATGAGCTTGGACATTTGGCGACATTCGTGCCCACTGACGTTTGGCTTGGAGGCGAATTGGCAGGTGCTTACACTGATTCAGCCCCCCTCTACCCCCCTGCCATACCGCTAATACAAGTATGGATGAGCTACAGCCTGGGCAGATGGGACGACTCTCTGATGAACCTGCCTTGGCTACTATGCGCGGTTGCCTTGGGCCTGGCGTTTTATGGTCAGGCCAGGCAATGGCAGGTGTCACCAATGTTTGCTCTGATGTTTACCTATTTCCTGCTTTCACTTCCCATTCTGGATGTTCATGTGGCTTTGGCAGGCTATGCGGATTTATTTATGGGGGCGTTTTACGGCTTGGCAGCAATGGCTTTTTTCCACTGGACCAGGAAGCGCGATTTCTGGCAGGGGATCATGGCATTGCTGTTTGGGCTAGGGTGCATCTTGATCAAGCAACCTGGCATTGCGTGGGCGTTGACTTTTCTGCCCGCGTTGCTGATTGTGTTCATGCCACGCGCTGGGCTAGTGGGGATGTCCGTGCTGGCAGCAGCAGGACTGGCAACTTTGTTTGTACTTGGTGAAAAAGATTTTCATTTGTTTGGCTATCACGTGCATCTGCGCTTCGTGGCGGATTGGCAGCCATTTTGGCAAAATATGAT
This sequence comes from uncultured Nitrosomonadales bacterium, assembly GCA_903878125.1. Lineage (GTDB taxonomy): Bacteria > Pseudomonadota > Gammaproteobacteria > Burkholderiales > Gallionellaceae > Nitrotoga. The sequence goes on from CAIRGS010000022.1 coordinate 2,312, forward strand.
GGTGATGGACAACTGGCATTTGCTCTGGTACCTGGTAGCGGCGGCGCTTGTTTTGTCGTTACCGCGGCTTCTTGCCCCCTCTTTTCGAAGCATGACAGTTCTACTGCTCAGCGCTATTTCGTTTCTCGGGGTAATTTTCTTCTTTACCCATGTTCAAGCATGGGCGGAAGATTACACTACGATCAATCGCGCTTTGTTGCATATTGTGCCCATGCTTTTGTTTTATGTGATGGTGCTATTCCGGGAAGCTGTCAGTCTCCCGATGGTCATAACTAAATACTGTTCGCTTAACCGTTCGTGGTGAGCTTGTCGAACCACCAGCGGCTCACCCAGAGTCCTTGGACAATGCCTTCAGTCCTGAGCAAAGTCGAAGGGTCAGGGCAAACGGAATTTCTTTAACCAAACAGTATTGGGTCATAACTACCCGCCGCAAGTTAACGTGATTGACATGACGAAAATGGGTCTCAGCCTAATTCGCCCAATGATAATCGAAAGCATGCGGCGCATTGTGTAGCGAATGCCCTTAATCCTCTTAATGCCGAGCTGACTCTATCTGTTCGCATATCCGTTTTGCACCAAGAAGAATGCGCGGCGTGGAGCGGCTGATCAGGTCGGGGTGAATGAAAGCCATTCTTCCTTGCCGGGCAGCAATCAACGGCAACTCGCGCCATATTCTTTTTGTCTCTTCTTCCTGTTCATGCGTGGCAGCGACAGCCAGCATCACCTTTGGGTTTTCTTTTACCAGTGCCTCGTTCGAAATGGCAGGAGTCAACAGGGGCACAGCGGCGAATACGTTCTGTGCACCGCACAAACGCATCACATCACTGATGATATGTGCATCGTTGACCGTAAGCAGCGGCGCTGCGGCTATTTGAAAATAGGCACGCACTTGAGTGCGTCCGGCATATTGCCGGTGCAAGGTATCCAGCTGCTGCACGAAAGCGTGCGCGGCAGCGTCGGCTACTGTCTCATTGCCAACAACGCGTCCCAGCAAACGCATTGCCTTGGGAATATCATCAAGACGGCGGGGTTCCAGCACCAGCACTTTCAACTTCAGCTTTTCAAATGTGGCGCGGTCTCGCGATGACAGGCCGCTGCCCCATGCAAGTACCAGATCGGGTTTTAACGCGACCAAACGCTCCCAGTCAAGTCGAAATGCATCGCCTACTTGCGGGAGTTGTTTGGCTTGCTGTGGATAGTCGCTGTACGCCGTAACCGCCACCATATGACTACCCATGCCTGCGGCATAAGCCAGTTCAGTGAGATTGGGTGCTAACGAGATAATGCGTTGCGGCGGTGTGACAAATACTACTTGCGTGCCACTGGCATCGGTGACCGTAAATGGCGTGGTGGCCTGCGAAGTTGCGCAAAAGAACAGCAGGCAGAAAAAAGCGAAGGAACCGAACCAGGCTGAAATGGAAGACCTCCGTTCACTGCGCAAAACGCTGCGCCAATGCCACACGCTTAAGATACGCGTCGCGCGCAATTTGTACGTCCTCAAGAAAGTGCGGCAATTCTTTCAGCAATAATGCCTGCGGCCCATCCACCAGAGCCTTTAAGGGAACTGGATGGAAATCCACCAGCACCATATTGGCGCCAGCCATCACCCCTTGCGCGGTGATATGCATCAAATCGAGAATGCCATCGGGCGCGGCACTGCGCGTGCCAACTGAATGCGATGGGTCTATGCACACGGGCATCCGGGTCAGGCGCTTGACCACCGGCACATGCGCAAAATCCACCAGGTTGCGGTGCGGATCGCCCATGTTGGTCTTCATACCACGCAAGCCGAACACAACATTTCGATTGCCTTCTGATGCCAGATATTCGGCGGCGTTGAGTGATTCGTCCAGCGTGATGCCAAAGCCGCGTTTAAGCAGCACCGGGAACTCCTGCTGACGCCCAACGATTTTCAGCAATTCGAAATTCTGTGTATTGCGTGTACCGATCTGTAACATCACGCCAGTGGGGTTGCCGGTCTGCAGCAATGCGGCGCGGATTTCGTCGAGATGCGACTCATGCGTAATTTCCATCGCAATCACCTTCATCCCGTACTTTCCCGCCAAGTCGAAAACAAAAGGCAAACAATTCTTGCCATGGCCCTGGAAAGCATAAGGGCTGGTGCGCGGCTTGTACGCGCCCATACGCGTGCAAATCTGGCCATTATCGCGCAATGCTTTTAACATGATCTCGACATGCTCAGCGTTATCCACCGCACAAAGTCCGGCAAACACGTTGAGCGTGTCCTGGCCAAAGCGCACGCCGTTATAGTCGAAATACGTCGGACGTGGGTCGTCTTTATGCTGCCCAAGGATACGATATTCCTCCGACACGCGCACCACACGCTCGACACAGGGCAAACTTTGCATGTCCTTGATGTCTAAAGGTTTGGTGTTACCGATGAGGTAAATCTCGGTTAATGACTGCTCTGAACCGTGTTCGACATGCACGCGCATGTGAATATCCTGCAACCCGGCAAGGTAAGCAATCAGTTGCTGGTAGTCCGCGCTTTTCTGGTTGGTATTGGAAGAAAGAATCAATATCATGGGGAAGCTCCTGTTATTTGCAAACCAATCCTTTTCGAGTCTGAAACTTGTATTCACCCGGTCTGGCGGCCATGTCGTTCCGCTTTATTTAAGCCGCGATAATATGTGCGGCAACTTCATCACATCACGAATCTTCACATCCACATAAGCAGGTAATCGGGACGTAGTATTTATCCACACGGTGCGCATCCCCAGACGTTTAGCAGCCAGCAAATTTTCCGCACTATCTTCCACCATCACGCAACGCGCCGGATTCAGGCGATGCTTGCGTAGCAATCGCATAAAACCTGCCAACTGTGGTTTAGGTTGGTAACGCGTATGCTCAATGGCGAACACATCGTCGAACAAATCATCTATATGCAACAATTGCATCACGGCATATGCATAGTGCTGCGGTGCGTTGGAAAATACCAGCTTCTTGCCCGGCAATCTTTTCAATATATGGCGCAAACGTGTATCACATAACACCATCTGCGGTAACTGCGGAAACTGGTGTGTATGCCACAGAAAATGATCGGGATCGGTGGCATGGTGCCGCATCATGCCACTTAGGGTCGCGCCGTAACGTTGCCAGTAATGCATTCTCAATTCGTTGGCCGCTTGTTCGTCCAGCTTCAAATGCTTTTGCAGGTAAGCGGTCATGCTGCGGTTAATATGCGGAAAAATGTGCGGCACTGCGTTGTGCAACGTGTTATCCAGATCAAAAATCCAGACGATACGACTCATTTACTTTTAATCAGCGTGCCTACACCTTCATCGGTCAGAATTTCCAGCAACAGCGCATGTTCCACGCGGCCATCGATGATGTGCACCGACCTCACTCCCCCGCGCGCAGCATCCAGCGCCGAACTGATCTTCGGTAACATGCCACCGGAAAGCGTACCGTCCGCCACCAGCTCGTCGATCTGTTTCGGTGTCAGGCCGGTGAGCAGCTTGCCACTCTTGTCCAGCACGCCCGGCGTGTTAGTCAACAACACCAGTTTTTCTGCTTTCAGCACTTCCGCCAACTTGCCCGCCACTACGTCGGCATTAATGTTCAGTGTCTCACCATCCGGCCCTACAGCAATCGGGGCAATTACCGGAATAAAATCGCCGGAATCGAGGAAAGTGATAATGGATGGATCAATCAAATTAATTTCTCCCACCAAACCAATGTCCAGCAACTTGCCCGGCTCATCGAGGCTTTGCAACAGCATTTTGTCTGCACGGATAAACGAGGAATCCTGCCCGGTCAGCCCCACCGCCTTGCCACCATACCGGTTAATCAAGTTAACGATGTCTTTGTTGACCTTACCCAGCGCCATTTCGACCACATCCATGGTCTCTTCATCCGTGACGCGCATGCCTTGGACGAACTCCCCTTGCTTACCAATGCGCTGAAGCAGGTCGTTAATCTGCGGCCCGCCACCATGAACAACTACCGGGTTCATGCCGACCAGCTTGAGCAACACTACGTCGCGCGCAAAACTTTCCTGCAACTTGGGATCGGTCATGGCATTGCCGCCATATTTGATTACGATCGTTTTATCGAAAAATCGTTGGATGTAGGGCAACGCCTCGGACAGTGTATGAGCTTTCTGGACGGCGGTGGCAGGGGTAAGTGACATGATATATTCCTTCGCTAAACAGGCGCGCATTTTACCTTAGAAGTCCACCATCATTGCAGCACAATACAAACGGGCGGCACCAAGCCGCCCGTTACACACGCAATCTGCGTTTACTCAATGATGCACGCTAATGGGTATGATGCTCATGCTCATGCTCATTGCGGCTTGCCGTGAGTGGCTTGACTTCGGCATTCACATTAAATTTCTCTTTATGCTTATCGGCGAACTCAACTGTGATGGTAAGTGGCAAGCTGTCACCCGCTTTAAGCGGATTCTTGAGGTTAACCAACATCGCATGATTACCGCTCGCTCCCAGCTTAACCATCTTGCCCGCAGGTAGCGGCAGAAATTCAATGGCATGCATTTTCATCACGCCGTTATCATGCGTCATGTCGTGAATCTCGACTGCACCCGCAACCGGACTGGCAATCGCCACCAGCCGTGCATCTTTCTTGCTGATTATGGAAAACCGTATTGCGGCGCTTTCTTGTCCCGGTGCCGTGGCGCGTGCTGACGCGTCGGTCACGACCACATTTTCTGCCCAGGCTTGAGCCGCACAAAAAAGCATGACGATTGTAATTATGTAACGCATTTGAGTCTCCTTAATATTAAATATGTGCAGCAAGATACATGAATTGCGCAAAAATAGGCAAGCATGTCCTCTGCAATAGGATCCGGAAAACCGAGCACCCACATTAATTCAGCGAAATATAAACATATTTCCATCAGCAATTTAGCTAAAATGTTAGCCGTAAGCATTTAACAATAACGAACAGGTCCAACTCGAGGAATGAACATGCCAACCAATAGCACAGATGAAGTTCCCAGCAACCCAAATATTGATCTTAGACAGACGGTCAAATATATCGATGCGCTTCCCGCCATGCCGGCTATTGCGCAAAAACTGCTGGCGCTGTCTTTAGATTCCGACAAAGGCGAACGGGAAATGTTAATGCTGATCGAGCAAGACCCGCAAATCTCGGCAAAAATTATCGGCCTATCCAATTTAGCAATGCTCGGCTCCACTCGAAAAACAACGTCAGTAAAAGATGCTGTGGCATTGCTGGGCATGAACCGTGTCAAATCGATTTCGACTGGCATCGCCATCATGTCCTTGTCGACCAAAGTAGCATCGGGTAAGTTTAAGACACAGGATCTTTGGTTGCATAGTTTTGGCATCGCGTTTGCCATGCTCGGCATTGCCCGTGCCATGCCCGCAAAGATCCGTCCTAAGGATGACGATGTTTTTTTGGCTGGCTTACTGCATGACATCGGTTATCTGGCGCTAGCTTTTCTGGATCCAAAACGCAGCGATGACCTGCATGTTCGCTTTGCAGCGGAATCCAACTGTCCTGCACTGAGTATAGAACGGGAAATGCTGGAAATATGCCACGACGAATTGGGTGCGGAGCTAGCGCGCCACTGGAATTTGCCGGATGAAATTATTGCCGTTCTGCGCTACCACCATACGCCAGATGTAGTCGAAGTGGCAGCGGGACAGCCAATAGTACACATGATCGGATTGGCAGAAAAATTGTTGGCTTCCTTTGGCATCCATGAACACGTCGATGCCAACATTAGCGATGAGGATTGGGAAGTTCTGGGAATTGATCCAAGTAAAGCTGAAGAAATTGGCGTGCACGTAGCTGAACAAGCGGAGCAAGCTGCCGCTGTATATTGATTAAGATACGCGATTTTCCGGCGCATTTAACCTGGGCAATCAAACGCTCCCCATAGCCCAACCAATCCCACACGTTTATAATTGCCGTTTTGGTTACTGGCCTCAATATGAAGTTTCCGCTTTCGTTTCTCATCGTTCTGTTATTTCCAATACTCGCCCAGGCGCAGCCAGGCAACCTGCCGCCCGCTCCAGTGTTGGCAGCCAAATCCTATCTGCTCTACGACTTTACCAGCAATCAGATTCTCTTCGACCAGAACGGCAATGATCGCACTGAACCAGCATCCATTACCAAGCTGATGACGGCCTACCTGACCTTCAGCGCCCTCAAGCTGAACAAACTTACACTGAACCAGACCATAACCCCTGCAGCAGAAGCACTGCGCACCCAAGGCGTGGAATCACGCATGTTTCTCGATAAAAACAAACCAGTGACGATTGCAGAGTTACTGCGTGGCCTCATCATACAGTCTGGTAACGACGCAGCGCGTGTGTTGGCAACCGCCATAGCTGGCAGCGAGGAAAACTTCGCCAAACTGATGAACCAGGAAGCGCAACGATTGGGAATGATCAACACACATTACATCAACTCCACTGGATTGCCCCATCCACAGCACTATTCCAGTGCGTTTGATACTTCGCTGCTCGCGGCCGCCATAGTGCGCGACTTTCCCGAGCACTATCCGATCTATAGCTTGCGCGAATATCAGTACAACAATATCAATCAAGCCAACCGCAACCGCTTGTTGTGGATGGATCCCTATGTGGATGGAATGAAAACGGGACATACAGAAAGTGCAGGATTCTGTTTAGTGGCTTCGGCCAAGCGCAACCAGCGGCGGTTAATATCAGTGGTGCTGGGCGCATCCTCCGATAACTTGCGAGCTACCGAAAGCCAGAAACTACTGAATTACGGCTTCCAGAATTTTGAAGCAGTACGCCTGTATAAGCAGAACGAACCGGTAGCCAACATACGTCTGTGGAAAGGCACCGAGAGCAATGTCAAAGTGGGATTCCGTAGCGACCTGCTACTGTCCATCCCGACGGGACAACTTGCACAATTGAAAGCAACCATGGAAACACAGCAGCCTCTAATTGCGCCGATTGCTGGTGGGCAGAAAGTCGGTATGATAAAAATTACCTTGGACGGCAAACCCTATGCCGAATACCGGCTGGTAGCACTAGAGCCTATACCGCTCGCCAATGTATTTTCGCGCGGTTGGGACAGCATCCGTTTACTTTTCAAGTAATAGCTTCTTTAAGGATTATAAAATGACAGTCTATTTGAACGGGCAATTCATGCCCATTGAAGAGGCCCGCATTCCCGTGCTGGATCGTGGCTTCATTTTCGGTGATGGCGTATATGAGGTTATCCCGGTGTATTCGCGCTTTGCTTTCCGTCTGGCCGAACATCTCAAGCGCCTGCAATTCAGCCTGGACGGCATACGCCTGACAAACCCGCACAGTGATCAGGAATGGACTAAGCTCATCACGGATTTGATCGAGCGAAACACAGCCGAAGACCAATATTTATATCTGCATATCACGCGTGGGGTGGCTAAACGCGACCATGCTTTCCCTAACCCTTCGGTTCAGCCGACCATATTCATGATGAGCAACCCACTTCTCACCCCACCCACCGCGTTACTTACCAGCGGCGTGGGAGCGATAAGTGCGCCGGATAACCGCTGGCTACGTTGCGACATCAAGGCCATCTCACTATTACCTAACGTGCTGCTACGCCAAATGGCGATAGACGCTGGCTGTGCCGAAACTATTTTGATCCGTGATGATGATTTCATGACCGAAGGCGCAGCCAGCAACATTTTTTTAGTCAAAAATGGCGTCCTTCTCGCCCCGCCTAAAGACAATCTAATGCTGCCTGGAATCACCTATGACGTATTGCTGGAAATCGCCGCTACCAACAGCATCCCTCATGAAGTTCGCAAGATTGCCAAGGACGAAATATTCAATGCCGACGAGCTATTACTCACCTCCTCCACCAAGGAGGTGCTTGCCATCACCACATTGGATAACAAACCGGTAGGCGATGGCAAACCCGGAGTGATGTTCACCAAACTGCATAAACTTTATCAGGACTACAAACGCGACGTGATGCGAAAGACGTAAGAAAGCTCGACATTCCCGTGCAACCAACTAACAACTTGGCAGAATCGGAAGTGATTAAATTTTATTGAATTGCAATCAAATGAGCAAACTGGATTCCTACTTTCGTGGGGATAGAAGATGCAAAACTTACGAAGTTATCTATGGCACTTACTGACAGCCTTATCGAATACCCATGCGACTTTCCAATCAAGGTATTAGGGCTATCGCATCAAGGCTTCGCGCAAGCAGTGGCGGAAGTGGTAATCCGTTACGATCACGACTTTAACGCCGCCACCATGGAAATGCGCCCGAGCAGCGGCGCACGCTATATCGGTCTGACTTGCACCGTGCGCGCCACTTCACGCGAACAACTTAATGCGCTGTATCAAGAATTGTGTGACCACCCACAAGTAGTGATGGTACTTTAATAAAATGGTACCGCTGATTAAACATCTAGGTCTGGTCGAATACCAGCAAACCTGGCAAGCAATGAAACAGTTCACCGATGCACGTAACGCCGAAACGCAAGACGAAATCTGGCTACTAAATCATTTTCCAGTCTATACCCAAGGCTTGGCGGGAAAACCGGAACATCTCCTGCATACCAGCGATATACCAGTAGTCAAGATCGATCGCGGCGGCCAGATTACTTACCACGGCCCCGGCCAGATAGTCGCCTACCTTATGCTGGATTTACGCCACTGGAAACTTAACGTGCGCGGGCTGGTACGGCTAATGGAACAGGCAGTTATAGATTTACTTGCACCATTCGGCGTAATAGCACAGGGGCGGGAAGAAGCACCGGGTGTGTATGTAGATGGCGCAAAAATTGCAGCACTCGGATTAAAAATCCGCAATGGATGTTGCTATCACGGATTGGCGTTCAACGTAGACATGGATCTTGCCCCGTTCGCTTACATCAACCCATGTGGCTTTGCCGGATTGCGTGTTATCCAAGCGAAAGACTTGGGTATCTGCGCTCCAAGGTCCGAACTGGAACTGCAACTTGCACGGAATTTGATCAACTTATTGCAGCAACATAAATCAGAAAAATCCGCCCAATAATGAACAATCGCATATGCAAGAGTACGCCTTGCATGGAAACCAGCTAAAAGGAAAATCCATTATGACTATTATAGAAAAGCAAACTGGCGCAGCTAAAACAACACGCAATCCGATCAAAATTGTTCAGCTAGAGCAACGACTGCGCAAACCAGAATGGATACGCGTTAAATCCGGTAGCGGGCAAGGTTATCACGATGTCAAACGCCTGTTACGTGAACACAAATTGCACACTGTGTGCGAAGAAGCCTCTTGCCCCAACATTGGCGAATGCTTTGGTAAGGGCACGGCTACTTTTATGATCATGGGTGACAAGT
>CAIRGS010000023.1 GCA_903878125.1 uncultured Nitrosomonadales bacterium
CCGATTCGGCATGATGCTTCATGGTGCGGAATTTCCAAACCCAGATGCGTTCCCCATGCAATCCACCACGTAGCTGCCTGAAGAAAGTGGGTCCCGGAGAACTTAGTTTGCCCCCGATTATGATAAGCAACAAAAGTGGGCTGGCCACCAACAGAATGAATACTGCCAGAACTTTGTCCTCGACGGCTTTGACGATGCCTTGTACTCCAGACAAGGGTGATTCCAACAGATGGATGACCGGAAAACCGGCCACCTCTCCGATGGAATGGTTGAGCAAATGAACCCCGTAAATGTCTGGAACGAAGGTGACCTGCACTGGCAAACGACTTAAATGCGCCACCAGTGATTTGACCTGCTTATCATGTTGCAACGGCAGGGCGATCCATACTTGGTCAATACCAAGCTCGGCTACTTCTTGGGGAAGGCGATGCAGGCCACCACGAACCGGAACGCCCTCGAACACCTGCCTCTGTAACCGAGGATCATCATCATAAAAACTTACCACTTTCAAGCCAGTCCACGGTGAAGCAGCGAGGCGAAGTGCCACGTCACGCCCCAGTTGCCCTGCACCGGCGATGGCGATATAACGAAGATTGAAGCCACGGCGGCGGAAAAAACGTAGTCCGAGGCGCAATGCCACCCTGAAGCCGACCAAAGAGACGAACCCCGCCACTGCCCATTGGCCAATCCATATACGGGAAAAATATGTACTGGACTTGGTGGCAAACAGCACAATGATCAATCCAGTGCAAACCACTGTCCAGGCTTTCGTCAATATCTGTATTTCAGCCCACAGACTGGCACCCCGACGGGGGCGGTACATGTCGAAAAATGGGAATACTGCGAGGCAAAACAGAAGGGCACCGATTAGTACAAAAACGTAATTCATCGGAAAATCCCAAGACTCGAACCTGATCGCGTAAAGCAACATTCCGGTGGCTACCACCACGAAAGGATCCAGGAAACGCTGGGATAATTCAAGAATGCCAGCATTTTCTTTTAGCAGGCTGCGCGAGTTCATGGCAACCACATCTTGTCTGGCGCGGCTGTCGTCAGTGACTGCTGAAATCGCCCCCACTCATTTTCTACGCATGTCATGAACTCTGCACGAAATCTCTCGGGCGCAAAACGGCAGGCATTATTACGACAGGTCATCGGCAAAATACGAGCGGCTTCTTGTTCAAAAGAAATGACTGCTGCTTTTATGGCCGGAATAGATTGCTCCGCAAAAAATATCCCAGTCGGTTGTTTATCATCCAAGCCGCGAATGGTTTCCAAGACACCGCCCTTGCCATATGCAATCACTGGCGTACCGCAAGCCTGGGCTTCCAATGGGGTAATGCCGAAATCTTCCTCTGCAGCGAATACAAATGCCTTGGCGCGCTGCATGTAATCGCGTAATACTTCATCAGGCTGATATCCCAGCACTGTTACATTTGGATCCGCCTTCGCTCTGACTTTTTTCATTTCCGGGCCGTCGCCAATGATGACCAATTTTCGTTCCGGCATAGCCGTAAAAGCTTCCGCGATCAAATCAATTTTTTTGTAAGGCACCAAGCGAGAAGCTGCCAGATAAAAATCTTCCTTATTTTCGCATAAGGTGAATTTTGAAATTTCTACTGGCGGATAAATTACCTCAGCATCGCGGCGATAGGATTTCCAAATTCGACGTTTGATAAATTGTGAATTTGCTATAAAGCAATCAACACCATTCGTTGTTCTAACATCCCACAATCGCATCTTGTGCAGTAGCCATTTGGCGATCCACCCCTTTAGGCCCTTGTCCAAACCCGAATCTCTCAAATATTGATGCTGCAAATCCCACGCATAACGCATAGGTGAATGAGCATAACTAATATGAAGCTGATCCGGCCCTGTAATAACGCCTTTTGCGACCGCATGGCTACAGGAAATTACCAAGTCATAGCCGGACAGGTCGAACTGCTCGACAGCCAATGGCATCAAGGGTAGATACTGTCTGTATTTAGTTCTGGCGAAAGGCAGGTTTTGTACAAACGAAGTTGTTGCCGTTTTTCCCAGCAGAAAACCTCGTTTCATGGGTGGGATAAAATCTACCACGCCATATAAGTCAGCATTTGGATAGCATAATAATATTTGTTCCAGAACACGCTCGGCCCCCGCATAGACTGTTAGCCAATCATGAATTACAGCCACTTTCATCTGGATGATCCTCCATTATCCAGAGTCTTGTCCGCATTCATCCGTGTGCCGAAGAACTGAAACCATCCGTCAATAGTGGGCACGAGCAGGTTCATGCCTGTAGCTTGTTTATTTTTGACCTGAACCATACAGACCATGGCCAGGCTAGAAGCCACTTGAGTGGCACCCCGCCAGTATATTGCCTAACTACGGCCATGGATTCGGTATGGTGCTGGTACCTTTGGCTGGAGGTTTTGGTTTGCGCGTGAATTCGGTTGGTGGCAACAAATTCGGGAACGAAAACGGGGGCGCCGGAACGGCGCAGAATCTTCCACCACAGATCGTAATCCAAAGCGAACTGAAGGCTTTCATCGAGACCGCCTACCGCTTCCCATGCATCGCGCCGAATCAGAGTCGCTGGCTGCGAGATCAGGCACCTCTGCGCCAAGTGCCATTCCGAAAATTTTCCTGTCCAGTAAGGCTTGGTGGGTTTTCCACGCTCATCCATATTCCAGGTTCGACCATAGGCAAAGGGTACTTCCGGATGAGATTGGAGGAAAGACAGCAGAATTTTCAGCCCATTCTCAAGATAGGTGTCGTCAGAGTTCAACCAGCATACAAAAGGAGCCGTTCCATGCGATATTGCTTCATTGATCGCGGCTGCTTGCCCGCCATCGGGGCAGCTACGCCACCAAGCTAGTCTATCTTGCCATTTTTCGATGATAGCCAGCGTATTGTCGGTAGAGCCACCATCCGCAACGAAAATTTCCACAGGCAAATCCTGATGGAAAATAGACTCCAGTGCATCAGCAAGATAACGGCCTTGATTAAAAGATGGAACCGCAACAGTGATCAGCGGCGTTGCAGGAAAATTCATCAATTAGCCCCGGCATTGGATGCATGACCGTTGAGAAAATCCGCATAGGCCTTTGCCAGTCCAGCCTGCAATGAAGTAGGCGCATGCCAGCCTAAGGCATTTAGGCGGGAAACATCCAGCAGTTTTCGCGGAGTTCCATCCTGTTTCGAGGTATCAAAAACGATCTCGCCATCAAACCCCACCGCCTCCTTTACCAATGCTGCCAGTTCTCCGATGGTCACATCTTCACCAACACCAATGTTCACCAAAGGCGGCTCAAACTTACCACTCACGGTTTCATCGCTGCCCAGCAATCCGCAATAAGCGTCATCCGGCAAATTCATCAGATAAACACAGGCGTCGGCCATGTCTTCACAGTAAAGGAACTCTCGCTTGGGCGAACCGGTACCCCAAACCACCACTTGCTGTTCACCGCGCACCTTGGCTTCGTGAAATTTGCGGATCAGTGCCGGAATGACATGGCTATTGTTCAAATCGTAGTTGTCCCCTAGTCCATAAAGGTTAGTCGGCATCACCGCCAGATAGCGTGTTCCATACTGGCGGTTATAGCTCCAGCACATCTCGATACCTGCAATCTTGGCTAAGGCATAAGGTCGATTGGTCGGTTCCAAAGGGCCAGTAAGAAGGCAATTCTCACGCATCGGCTGTGGCGCAAATTTTGGATAGACGCAGCTCGAACCGAGAAACATCAGACGCTCAACGCCATTCTGGTAGGACGAGTGGATGATGTTGGTCTGAATAGCCAAATTGTCACGGATGAACTCTGCTGGGTAGGTGTTATTAGCCAGTATCCCACCCACCCTGGCGGCAGCAAGAAAGACGTAGTCAGGTTTTTCCTGCGCGAAGAAAGTTTTAGTGGCAGCCTGGTTGGTGAGATCCAGCTCGCTGTGGGTGCGGGTAATAAGGCAGTTGAAGCCTTTGCTCTGCAAATTTCGCATGAGAGCCGAGCCAACAAGGCCGCGGTGTCCTGCGACGTAGATTTTTGAGTTTTTATTCATTTGCTTCGGTGCTTGCTGATATCAGCCGTAAAACCAATCGGACGAGAGGAGCCGGCAGGCACTTGCATCAGTTGTCGGATGGCGTTGATCTGGCCCGCGATGGTTTGGTTGTGGCTGGATATTTTGTGCCCCTGAATCAAGAGAATTTGCTGAGCGGCCGACTCGGCCGCGACAAGAGTGTAAGGGGTGCTATTCATGGTAGTCCATCGCCTTGTAGCCATGCTTCTTAACCAGCTCATCCCGCTCTGCAGCCTTTAAATCTTCGCGCACCATCTCTGCCACCAGTTCATTAAAAGTTATTTTCGGCACCCAGCCCAATTTTTCTTTCGCTTTGGTCGGGTCGCCCAGCAGTGTCTCTACTTCAGCGGGTCGGAAGTAACATCGTATACATTACCTCTACGCCGCGCGCCGTTCCGCCTCGAAGCCCTTTATGGCCAGCCCGACTATTTTGGGGATCGGGCGACTGCCCGCACTGTATTGGCTGACCACTCGGCGCGATAAGGAGAGCGCATCCGCCGCCGTGGTCAGCGACAGGTGATTGCGTTCCATCCAGTCTCTAAACTCATCTTGTGGCAGCGCCTCACCGGCTTGCTCTTTAGCCATCTGGTAGAGACGTTCGGATGCCATCGAGAGGCCGCAAGCCCATTCGACTGTCCAGCCGTCATCGGCCACGGCGGCGGTGTTGAATTCGGCAACATCTTGCAAAGCCGCGAACCCGGCTATGCGCGCCATGGGCGCGGCCAGCGAGACGGCATAGACTTTACCGCTACGAAACTCGATGCGCAAGGTGTCCGGTGCGGTCGCAGCCACGGTTTGAATACGGTCTGGGGTGGTCATAATGCGGTCTCCTTTAATTCCAGCGTTGCCATTCGGTTTTAATCTCGGCGGCATGTTCGGCTATCCATGCTTGCGCCGCTAAGTGCGGCGGCGGGCACACCGCGATTGAGGGTTTTGCCGCTCAAATACACCAAGGCTTTACCTTCTGCATGCAGGATGTGGGCGTGAACAGGCGGGTGCTCGTTGCCGTTGACGCGAATGGTGATGCCGTGTTGTTTGTAGAGTACGCCATTGCCTTGCATGATAGGGAATAATATTCCCTATGTCAAGCAAATTATAGGGGCAAATTATAGGGGCGTATGGCAATACGCCCGTGAGGCCAAAAGGTTCAGCAGCTTGTATAGACCACCGTTTTGCCCCCTCTCACACACAAGTAGGAGAGGGGACTGCCTGCCTTTATTCGTGATAGTCATACGCCGCAAAGCCGTGCTTCTTGACCAGTTCATCCCGCTCTGCAGCCTTCAAATCCTCGCGCACCATCTCCGCCACCAGCTCATTAAAAGTTATTTTCGGCACCCAGCCCAATTTTTCTTTCGCTTTGGTCGGGTCACCCAGCAGGGTTTCCACTTCGGTGGGGCGGAAGTAACGCGGATCAACCTTGACGATTGCTTTCTCTTCTCCGACAGGTGAAGAGGAAAGCAAATAACCCACCTCATCCACTCCTAGCCCCTCCCAGCGGATATTCATGCCCAGTTCCTTTGCCGCCGCATCCACAAAGTCGCGCACGCTGTATTGCACGCCGGTAGCGATAACAAAGTCTTCCGGCTTATCCTGTTGCAACATCAGCCACTGCATTTCCACATAATCCTTGGCGTGGCCCCAGTCGCGCTTGGCATCCATGTTTCCCAAGTACAGGCAATCTTGCAGGCCCAGCTTGATCCGCGCCAGCGCTCGAGTAATCTTGCGGGTAACAAACGTCTCGCCGCGAATCGGCGATTCATGGTTGAACAAAATCCCGTTGCAGGCATACATGCCATAAGCCTCGCGATAATTCACCGTAATCCAGTAGGCATAAAGCTTGGCTACTGCATAAGGGCTACGCGGGTAGAAAGGCGTGGTTTCTTTCTGCGGAGTTTCCTGCACCAGACCGTACAGCTCGGAGGTGGAAGCCTGATAAAAGCGGGTTTTTTTCTCCAACCCAAGAATGCGAATTGCTTCGAGAATACGCAGTGTGCCGATGCCGTCAGCATTAGCGGTGTATTCCGGGGTTTCGAACGATACCGCCACATGGCTCATCGCCGCGAGATTGTAGATTTCATCGGGCTGAACCTGCTGGATGATGCGTATCAAGTTGGTAGAGTCTGTCAGATCGCCGTAGTGCAGCACAAAGTTGCGATTGGAGGCATGCGGATCCTGATAGAGATGGTCGATGCGGTCAGTGTTGAACAGTGAGGAGCGACGTTTAATACCGTGCACCTCATAGCCCTTCTTGAGCAGGAATTCGGCAAGATAGGCGCCGTCTTGTCCGGTGATACCAGTTATTAAGGCGACTTTATTTGGCTTACTCATTTATTTTCTTCCTTGGTTGGCATCAAACTTAAGCGCGCTTTCTAGTTTAATAAATTGCGCACTTAATTTTCGTGTGTCAGCTTTGTCTCTTTGCCATAAAGTCTCTTCTTGCCCCATTGCGAGATTGAGTACACGACACAGTATGAACAATAAATCAGAAAGACGGTTCAGGTAGGGCAGGCCATATTGTGGTACTGCTTCGCGGTGAGCGAGTGCGGCGAAGTCCCGTTCAGCGCGGCGTGCAACGGTACGCGCCACA
>CAIRGS010000024.1 GCA_903878125.1 uncultured Nitrosomonadales bacterium
CTTTTACAACTGCGTAAGAAGGCATTCAGCTTTAGGTAATATCGCACCATTGGCTTATGAAAAACAGTTTGCAGCAAAACAACCGATTGCGGTGTCTAAAATTACTTGACCACTACAAAGAGCGTAGTTGTGAGACGTGGTGCGGAGGTAGCTGAATTTATCCCGGATAATCCATTACGAAATTTAACTAGCCGCCCCTTTGCTAAAGGGGCTGAGTGCCATGAGAGTCTGACCCCACGATTTTCTTGAATAATTGATCCGATCGTTTGGAATGTGCCATGTTTTTGTTTTGATGTTAGGGGCAAAAAATATTTTGCCCCTACCCCGGGTACTTGGCTACAAATGTGGGGCTGGCAAGCGTGAAGGGCGGGCTATTAGATGATTTCCGAAATCTGCTATCATTAAAAGCCATTAACGATACCAGTCCCAGATTTGCAAATCCAAAATGAAAATTTGTATATAAAGCGCTGTCCAGCCTTTGTACGGTTTATTTCACGGCTAACAGTAAGGTTGCTGTTGGGAAGCACACTGTCGCTGTTTGGCTGTACAAGTGTAGGGCCTGATTTCAAGCAGCCTGATTCCCCCGCTGTGTCGAACTACACCACACAAAAATTACCGGTTCAAACTGCAACAGCACTCGGTAACTTTGGCGGAGCGCAAAATTTCGTGGTCGCGAAAGTCGTGCCGGTGAATTGGTGGAAAAATTTTGGCTCGACCAAACTTAATGCGCTCATCGACCAAGCTTTTCGCGCCAGTCCAACGTTGGATGCAGCGCAAGCCACTCTGTTTCAAGCACAACAAACCTATGCTGCGCAAATAGGTTCCTCCCAGTATCCCCAGGTGAATGCCAAGCTGAATGCACAGCATCAAAAGTTCAATCCTTCACTTTTTGGTCAGTCGGGCGGCAGCAAAATATTCGATTTGTATAACGCTGGTGTAACGGTCAGTTATAACTTCGATCTTTTCGGGGGTAACCGCCGCGCGCTCGAATCTTTTGCTGCGCAGGCTGATTATCAGCGTTACCAGCTTGAAGGTGCGCGACTTACGCTCGCTGCCAATATCACTACTACTGCAATGTCACAGGCACAATTCGCGGCACAGATTAAGGCCACTGTGGTTATTCTGGCGGCGCAGAAAAAACAGCTGAATATTACGAGGCAACGTTTCGAACTGGGAGCCGTGCCCCGCAGTGATGAATTTGCTTTACTTACCCAGGTAGAACAAACCCGCGCCAGTATTCCACTATTGCGTAAAAATCTTGAGCAAGCAAACAACTTGCTTGCTGTGTTAGTGGGACAATTACCCGGTGCGGCGCAAATACCAAAATTTACTTTGGCGGATTTTAATCTGCCGACATATCTTCCTCTTGTCATACCTTCAGAGTTGGTGCGTCAGCGTCCCGATATTCAGGCGTCTGAAGCTTTGTTGCATGTGGCAAATGCACAATATGGGGTTGCCATGTCCACGGCCTATCCGCAAATTAACTTGTCTTCCAATCTGAACTCGCAGGCTCTTGTTGCGTCCAGCTTGTTCGGAGCCGGATCAATGGTTTGGAGTTTGGTCGGGCAAGTAGCGCAACCATTGTTCAATGCCGGCCTCAAAGCCGGGGTTAAATCAGCAGAGGCGGGTTTCAATGCCGCAACCGCCAACTATCGCCAAACCGTGCTGCAGGCTTTACGTAATGTTGCTGACGTTCTGCGTGCGCTGGACAATGACGCGCAAATATTGCAAGCGCAAGCCGCCGCCGATGCTGCGGTGCAAGCGTCGCTTAATCTTATCCAACAGCAATATTTATTAGGCGGGGTGAATTATTTGCAGCTACTTACCGCGCAACAACAGGCACAACAAACCCAGATCAACTTGATCGCCGCGCAGGTTCAGCGTTTGACTGATACCGCAGCGCTTTATCAGGCTATGGGGGGTGGCTGGGTTGCCGAGACAAAAAAAGAGGCGGGGCTGCTGCCCCAGCATACTAAATTAGCAGCGCAGAGTGCTGAGCATAAAGGTTTTGTGCGGCATCTTTTGAACCAAAATTGAGCATGGAGCATTTACATGACTAAGGGAACGACCAAGCGCATGATCATCATGCTGCTGATAGCCGCAATAGTGTTTGGCGGAATTTATGGTTTTCAACAATTTCGCAACAAAATGATTCAGCAGGCTATTAAGGGACAGGCCAATCCACCGCAAACTGTCTCTACCACCGTGGCGCAAACATCCACTTGGCAACCTTCAGTCGAAGCGGTAGGCAATCTGCGTGCTTCCAAGGGCACCAGTCTGGCAGCCGAGGTCAGCGGCATAGTAACCGCCATACATTTTGATTCTGGAAAAATGGTGAAAGCGGGTCAGCTGATATTGGATCTGAATGCCGCGCCGCTTAAAGCTCAGCTCGAACAACTCAAGGCCGCCGCCCGGCTCGCCAAACAGAATTTCGACCGCGACCTTGCGCAACTCAAGATGCATGCAGTCAGCCAAGCTGCGGTAGATCTTGCTGCAGCCAATATGAAAAGTGCTTCAGCTCAGGTAACGATGCAAGAAGCTATCATTGCGCAGAAAAGTATCCGCGCTCCCTTTGCCGGTCAGCTGGGTATACGCCAGGTAGATCTCGGCCAATATCTGGCGCCAGGAACTGCCCTGGTAAATCTGCAACAACTTGATCCCATGTATCTGGATTTTACGGTTCCACAGGCTCAGATTGATTTGATTCATGTCGGCGAACACGTCACCGTGCAAACCAATGCGTTTCCGAATAAAGTATTCACCGGTATCATTTCCGCGCTTGAACCGCAGGTGGACATTTCCACACGTAATCTCAAAGTACGGGCAAGCATTGCCAACCCTGATGGTGAATTGCTACCTGGATTATTCGCTACGGCGCGGGTGAACAAAGGGGATAAAAAAGAGTACATCACTCTGCCGAATTCAGCCATTGCGTATAACCCTTATGGCAGCACCGCGTTTATAGTGAAAAGTGAAGGAAAGGGCGCAGACGGCAAGCCGAAGCTGGTGGTCGAGCAGCGTTTTGTCACTACCGGCCTTGTGCGCGGCGATCAAGTGGCAGTGCTTAGCGGTCTACAAGTGAATGAGGTTGTGGTCACTTCGGGTCAACTCAAGCTGCGCAATGGCACCCTAGTAATTGTAAATAATAGCGTGCAACCGTCTAACAATCCGAATCCTGAGGTGAAAGACGAATGAATAACTCTGCCGGGGCTGCGCTGAGAAAATTTACTGACATTTTCGTCGAACGCCCAGTTCTGGCAACCGTCATTAGCTTGGCAATACTGGTTCTGGGCTTGCGCTCGCTTACTTCATTGCCGGTGCTGCAATATCCGTACACCCAAAACGCCGTAGTTACGATCAACACTTCTTATCCAGGCGCCGATGCCAATCTGGTGGCCAGCTTCATCACCACTCCTCTGGAAAATGCCGTAGCTCAGGCCAATGGTATTGATTATATGACCTCCAGCAGCACCCAAGGAGTGAGCACTATCAATGCCAATCTTCGATTAAATTATGATCCGAGCAAGTCCTTGACCGAGATTAACACCAAGGTGAATGCAGTTCTTAATCAATTGCCGCCGCAGGCGCAAAAACCCACACTTTCTGTCAGCATCGGACAAACCATAGATGCGATGTACATCGGTTTTTACAGCGATGTTCTCAAACCTAATCAAGTCACTGACTATCTCGTGCGCTCGGTTCAACCCAGGCTACAGGCGATTGAAGGCGTGCAAGTTGCCGAATTGCTGGGTGCAAAAAACTTCGCTCTGCGGGCATGGCTAGACCCACAAAAGCTTGCCGCTGTTGGCCTCACCGCTGTCGATGTGTATGGTATTTTGGCCGCAAACAATTTTCTTTCATCTAGCGGCCAATCCAAGGGGCAAATGGTGCAGGTCAACCTGAATGCATCTACCGCACTTCATTCAGTAGATGAATTCAAGCAGATGGTTGTCAAGCAACAAGGCAACTCAGTCGTGCGCTTGGCAGACGTGGCGAATGTTACTTTGGGCGCCGATGACTATGACAGCAGCGTATCCTTTGACGGTAAAAAAGCGGTGTATGTGGGTATTCAGGTTGCCCCGGGTGCGAATCTGTTGGATGTAATCGCTCGAGTACGCAAAGTCATGCCTGAAATTCAGGCACAGCTACCGCTGGGTTTGAATAGTAATATCGTTTATGACTCGACCAAATTCGTCAATTCGTCAATTAACGAGGTCGTTAAAACGCTTGTGGAAGCAGTCCTCATTGTCACTGCGGTAGTGTTTGTTTTCCTGGGTTCGCTGCGCTCGGTGCTGATCCCGGTGGTTGCGATTCCACTGTCACTGGTAGGAACTTTTTCAGTGATGCTGGCCTTGGGCTATTCCATTAACCTGCTCACACTCCTGGCTCTCGTACTTGCCATCGGGCTAGTGGTGGACGATGCTATCATCGTTGTGGAAAACGTAAGCCGTCATCTGGAACAAGGGCTGTCACCCTTTGAATCAGCGATAAAGGCAGCGCGTGAACTGGCTAATCCTATTATTGCGATGACCATCGTGCTTGTTGCGGTATATGTGCCGATCGGTTTTATGAGTGGCCTTACTGGCGCGCTATTTACTGAATTTGCTTTTACTCTGGTGGGCGCTGTGACTATGTCAGCTGTGATAGCGCTGACACTTTCACCGATGATGTGTTCGCGTTTTCTGCGTTCGCCTAAGCGCGAGGGTGGTAACTGGCAAGATCGTTTGGAAATATGGCTGGATAAACAATTTGAACGCCTGCACGTTCGTTATAAAAAATCCCTGCACGGCACACTCAACTTCGGCACTGTAATATCCATTTTTGCGTTGGTGGTGATCGGTGGGATTTATTTCCTGTATACCACTTCGATGACTGAACTCGCCCCGCAGGAAGACCAGGGAGTGCTGATTGCGGCTTCTTTTAACGCGCCGGATGCGACACTACAGCAACGAGAAATATTTGGTGAGCAGATTCAGAAAACTTTCAAGGATCACCCGGAAACAGATCATATATTCCAGCTAAATATGCCGACACAGGTTATCACCGGCATGGTACTCAAGCCCTGGAATGAGCGTGCCAAAACATCCCTTCAGCTACAACCCGAAGTGCAAAAGGAATTGGGGAAAATCGCAGGCACGCAAAATGCTCTTTTCCAGCCACCGCCGCTACCCGGCGCACGCGGCTTGCCAATACAATTTGTGATTACTACCACAGAACCATTCGCCAAACTCTTTGACGTATCCCAGAAGTTCTTGCAAGAGGCTGATAAAACAGGCGAATTTATTTTCATACAGTCGGATTTGCGCATTGATCTACCACAAACTACGGTAGTGATTGATCGCAATATGGCGTCACAGCTCGGGCTAAATATGCAAGACATAGGCTCGGGCCTGTCTGCTATGCTAGGCGGTGGATATGTGAACTATTTCGAGCTTGAGGGGCGGTCTTATAAAGTTATTCCTCAGGTGGCACAGCGTTTCCGCCTTAATGCAGAGCAACTCAAACACTACTATCTGCGAACTGCAAGCGGACAGATGGTGCCGCTATCCACCGTGGCTCATCTGAAAACCAGTACCGAACCGGAAACCATCAATCATTTTCAGCAACAAAATATGGCGACCATACAGGGGGTGGCTTTCCCCACTATCTCGCAAGGTCAGGCATTGGAAAGGCTCAAAACTTTAGCGCAGCAAACCTTGCCTGCTGGATACGGCTACGACTATTCGGGTCCCTCACGACAGTTTGTACAAGAATCCGGCGGACTGTTATTCACCTTTTTATTTGCGATTGTTATTATTTACTTGGCACTTGCGGCTCAATTCGAGAGCTTCCGCGACCCCGTTATTATTTTAGTGTCGGTGCCCATGTCTATTGCAGGCGCATTGATTTTTATCAATCTTGGTATTGGGCATGCCAAGCTCAATATTTACACTGAAGTTGGCTTGGTCACACTCATTGCGCTTATCTCGAAACATGGCATTTTGATTGTTGAATTTGCCAATAATTTGCAACAAATTGGATTGAGCAAGCGTGATGCCATAGAGAAGGCTGCTGGTTTACGTCTTCGCCCGATTCTAATGACAACCGCCGCCATGGTACTGGGCGTTTTGCCGCTTATCACTGCCAGCGGTGCTGGCGCAGTGAGCCGCTTCAATATGGGCTTGGTGATCGCTAGTGGCTTATCGATAGGCACTTTGTTTACCCTGTTCGTGGTACCGGGTATGTATATGTTGCTTGCTGCTGAACGGTGCCATGAATCCAGACAATCCATTAGCCCTGATTCTCGCGATGACGATACATCCCCCCCTTTGCAAAAGGGGGGTTAGGGGGGGCTTGAGCGTTGCGGGGACAAAAAAATATTTTTCTGCCCCCTCGCAATCTCTCCCCCCTTTATGCTGATGGAGTGAGCACGGTTGGCACCGCCAGCGGCAGTGTATCGGGGTAGTCTTTGCTGTAGTGTAATCCTCGGCTTTCGTGCCGAGACAATGCACTTTGCACGATGAGATCGGCCGTTAATACCAGATTGCGTAACTCCAGCAAATCAGCTGTTACATGAAAATTGGCGTAATATTCGTTGATTTCCTCATGCAATAATTGGATGCGGTGTTGTGCGCGTCGCAGTCTTTTGGTGGTGCGCACAATTCCCACATAGTCCCACATGAATTGGCGTAATTCCGCCCAGTTGTGCGAGATGATAATTTCTTCGTCGGCATCGGTCACCCGGCTCTCATCCCATTGCGGCAGTGGAATGAACTGACTTTGCGGCGTGGCCAGTATTTCGCGCGCGGCAGCCTCGGCAAACACCATGCATTCCAGCAGCGAATTGCTTGCCAGGCGGTTGGCCCCGTGCAGGCCGGTGTGAGCGGTTTCGCCCACGGCATAGAGATGGGCGAGATCGGTGCGTCCATGCAGATCAGTAATGATGCCGCCGCAGGTATAGTGCGCAGCCGGCACTACTGGTATGGGCTGCTGCGCGATATCGACCCCCAGCGACAGGCAGCGTGCGTAGATGGTAGGAAAATGCGCTTGCAGAAATTCTACCGACCGATGTGAGATATCAAGATACACGCAATCCAAACCACGTTTTTTCATTTCGAAATCGATGGCGCGCGCGACGATGTCGCGCGGCGCAAGTTCGGCGCGCTCATCATGAGCAGGCATGAATCGTGTGCCGTCCGGCAGTTTAAGAATTCCACCCTCGCCACGCACCGCCTCAGAGATGAGGAAAGATTTGGCGTGCGGGTGATATAAACAGGTCGGATGAAATTGAACAAATTCCATGTTGGCCACCCGGCAACCGGCACGCCAACCCATGGCAATGCCGTCGCCAGTGGCGGTGTCTGGATTGGTGGTGTAAAGATATACCTTGCCAGCACCGCCGGTGGCTAGAATGGTGTCATGGGCAGCGATGGTGCTGACTTCATCGCTCAAGCTGTTGAGTGCGTAAGCGCCATAGCAATGATTGTCAGTGTGGCCGAGTTTATGGCCAGTAATCAGATCGATGGCAATGTAATGTTCCAACAGCGTGATGTTGGGATGTGCCAGAACTTTGGAGGCGAGCGTTTCCTGTACGGCATGGCCAGTGGCATCGGCGGCGTGGATTATACGTCGATGGCTGTGGCCGCCTTCGCGTGTCAGGTGATAGCCGGTATCGGTATTGGCATCACGTGTGAACGGCACGCCTTGCGCAATCAGCCAGTCAATTGCCGGCTTAGCGTGTTCGATAACATAGCGCGCGGTGGCTGGGTCACAGAGGCCAGCACCGGCGGTCAAGGTATCCTGGATATGCGCGGCCAGAGAATCTTCTTCCGACAACACGGCTGC
Organism: uncultured Nitrosomonadales bacterium; assembly: GCA_903878125.1. Taxonomy (GTDB): domain Bacteria; phylum Pseudomonadota; class Gammaproteobacteria; order Burkholderiales; family Gallionellaceae; genus Nitrotoga. The sequence goes on from CAIRGS010000024.1 coordinate 7,825, forward strand.
GATTCCACCTTGTGCCCAAACACTTGCACCATCCAATAACGATTTCTTGGTGATAACTGCGATTTTTCGTTGATCGGCAAGTTTCAATGCCAATGAAAGCCCTGCCAGTCCGCTGCCTATAATTAAAACATCAAATTGCAGCATGTTAGTGTAGTGCATTATTTTTCAAGGTTTCGATCAGATGTGGCTTGAGGCCATCGGCGCGCCTATGCGAGCAACGGCAGATGCGCTCCAAAAATTCATGTTTTAATTGAGTTTGAACTATAGCAAATCTTGCTTGCTCGCGGCGTTCAAGCAGTGCTTCGTCGTTGAGGATTCTTGCATCGATTGTTCCCTGCAACTGTGGCATGGAAAATTAAAAAATTAATATGGTGCCAGTAATTTTTTGTGAACATTAATTTACAGGTTAAAATTGCAGCGCTGGATATACTTAACTTAGGAGACAAGATAATGAGATTAAAGCTAGCGTTACCGATGTTCATGTTATTTTCATCAATCGCCTACGCCCATAATGTATTGGCCAACGATTACGATTCAAACAATTCGCCGGAACAACGAGTTTATTTTGTTGAACCAAAAGATGGCTCAGTAGTCGGCAACGAAGTTAAAGTTGTGATGGGTGTGCAAGGTATGGAAGTCAAGCCTGCTGGTACCGTAGCTGAGAATACCGGACACCATCATTTGCTGATAGACTCACCGCAGGTGAATGCTGGAGCAACAGTTCCGGCTGGAAATGACCAGTATCGCCATTTTGGTAAAGGCCAAACGGAAACCACGATCAAATTAGCCCCAGGAACGCATACGCTGACATTACAATTTGCTAATGGCGCGCATGTTTCTTATGGCGAGAAAATGCGTAGCAGGATTAATGTGACCGTAAAATAACACGGGTCTGCTCATTCAAACGGCGGGGTTCAATTCTCGCCGCCTCTACTTATCTATAGGTCTCCAGAAACCTTCGGGGATCAATGCAGCTAAACCATTTCAGTGGTTTGGCTGTTTCTTTTTCAAGCTGTGAGTTAGCTTCTGTTGTGGATTCAACTGGATTTTGTCTACTGCTTGAACATTAAACCTTCTCAGAACGAGTTTGCGCAGCAACCCTGCAGGAGCGCCGCGAACGCAATTTTTTAATTATAAAATATTATCAGAGTCTGATTCAGGCGATAGCGTTGCGCCACCCCCTTTTATTTTATTGCAATGTACGGTAGCACACTGACGGGGTCATAACATTCGGATAAAATCACCAAGCCTCAGTATTAAACCAGTTACGATTTTCCTCAACGACTAAATTTTCTTATGTTAAGAGGGGATCAGATGAGGCCACTCAATATGAAAGGGATTGCAGCATGAATATGAGAAGAGGAATAATCGTTGTAAGTGCGCTCATCGCCATGGTGGGATTGATGTCGTCTCCTGGGATGTCGCTCGCAAGTGATCAGATGGCCGCAAAGGATATCCTCCAGCAGAACTGCGTTCAATGTCACCGGTTGGAAGGCAAGCCCGACTCCCGCTTTAATCTCAAGGCGCCCGATCTCATCTGGGCCGGGAGCAAGTACCGGCGCCCTTGGTTGATTGATTGGTTGACCGGAAAAGAAGCGCCACTCTACGCCAAGGGGTATCGCTGGGATCTGAGCGAGGCTCCGTTGAAGCATCCGGTTGTCAGCGCATCCGAGGCCAATGCTATCGCTGATTATTTCGCAGCGCACAACAAGGATCCACGAGTCACAGTTGGCGCATATGATCTTTCGAAGGTAACAAAATTCGAAGCCTCGTTTGGCGGGATGGCCTTCAAAGCTCACGCCTGTCTCGGCTGTCATACGATTAATGAGGATGGAAAAATCATCGGAGGGCCGCAGAGCTCAGCGCTTCAAGGATCCGGACAACGATATGACCAGGATTGGCTCTTCCGTTTCGGGCTTAATCCACAAGACTTTGTGCCGCACAGTGGTGAGTTTCTGGCCGATGCGACAGAGCCGCAGCTCCGCGCTGTGATCGGGTACTTAATGACGCAGGGTGTGGATGACTTCAAGTATTACGAGCCTTGGACGAGTCCGGAATTCGGCGTGGCTAGCGTCGGTCGCGGCAAAGTCATCTACAAAGAATATTGCTCGCAATGTCATGGAGCGACAGGCAAAGGTGACGGGCCGGCGGCGTCTGGTTTGGACCCCAAGCCGGCAATTCATGCCAACATTCCATTTGAAAAATTGCCTATGGAATATCTGTACAACGTGATTAACCATGGCGGTCCGGCAATTGGGAAGTCGCCGAATATGCCTTATTGGAACCTAACTATCGGTCAGCAAGGCGTAGCTGATGTGATTGCCTACCTCAAGGCGACATTCAAGGGCTTACCTGCCGGAGCGGCTGCTGTCAGTGCCGCAGCTACCAGCACTATGCCTACCAAGGCGGCTGCCACTGCAACTTCCTCAAGTGGAGGCCAGTCGGATGCTTGCGTGCAGCCGCGCAAGACGGTCATGGCGCCGGATAGTTTCCTGGTCATGACAAATCCACTTGCTGCCTCTGCCGACGTACTTCAGGCCGGGAAAACGCTGTTTCAGAAATCCGCCAAGCCTGCCGCCTGCGTCATGTGTCATGGAGAGAAGGGCGATGGAAAGGGCATGATGGGAGCAGCACTGGCGCCACCACCAAGAAACTTTACCTGCAATGCCATGATGAAAGATATTCCTGATGGCCAGCTTTTCTGGATTATCAAGAAAGGTTCACCTGGCACCGGCATGATGTCCTTCTCCGGCTTGTCCGATGAGAAGGTGTGGCAACTCATTCATTACATCCGGTCACTGGGACGTTAATCAGAAGGTGCCGAATAACGGCGGAAAGGCAAAGCAAGAGATGCAGATATGCGGCAACATAAAACCATTTTCTCAACTAAACAATAGGAGATACACATGAAATTTATTACTAAATTACCGCTGGCATTGGCATTGCTCGTCGGCAGCGTCACCAGCCCAGTCTTTGCCGAAGAGGGACATCACGCAGGGAAAGAAGATGGACATCACGATGGACATCACAAAGGGAGGTTGGAGAAAAAGCTTTATGCAGAAGCGACCATCGCCGGTCCGGGCATTACCGGAGAAGCTCATCTGTATGAGGAACACGATGGGCTTGTCAGAATCAAGATGATGGTACAAGGTACGCCTGACAGCAAGTTAACACCCGGACGACATGCGGTTCATATCCACGAAACAGGAGCATGCGATCCATTCACGGCGGCGAAAGGTCATTACGATGGCAACATCGATCCGCAGATCAACCCGCAGGCGAATGTCAGTTCTGGCCTTGGGAATCACCCCTATCATTTAGGCGACCTGCCGAATCTTGTGGTTGATGAGAATCGCAAAGGAACGTTGTATGCCATCACGAGCCGGGTCACCTTGACTCCTGGATTGACGACTCTTTTCGATGCGGATGGGAGTGCGTTTATTATTCATGGACTCGAAGACAAATTTCTTCCCGATCCTCCGACGAAGGATGCTCCAGGTGGCCCCAGGATTGCATGCGGGGTGATTGTTCTGAAGAAATGAGGCAAGGAAAATGGAAGGCCAGCATCATGAATTACACATGATGCTGGATCAGCACTTTTTACGAATGAATAAGAAAGGAGATAAATGATGGCAACCTTCATAATATCCGGCAGTAGAGGCACCGACGATCCGACGATGGCCACGTTGCCTTTCATGGCAGCAAAGACGGCAAAGGAGCAGGGGCATGATGTGGTACTCTGGCTCTGGAACGAAGCCGTGACGCTCGGTCGCAAAGGAACGGCCGATCATATTCATGGCGTAAATCTGGCTCCATTGAAAGAGCTGCTGGCAGCGGTGCAGGCAGCGGGTGTGCAGATTTGGGTCTGCGGTGCCTGTGCCGTGGCTCGGCAGATCATGCCAGATGATCTGGTGACCGGTGCATCAATAAAAGGAATGCCGGATTACATCAAGGCCGTGGCCGAGCGTGACCGCAATGTAACGTTTTGACCGTTGATTTATTACCTGGTTAGCCAGTGGAATGGGTGGGTCGATACGTGCACCATGCGTTAGCATGGTGCACGTATTTTACGGGTAGCTTATGGCCGTAATCAGTTGCGCCACAATAAGTCGATTTTTTAGGAGGTTACCGATGGTAATTCGAGCGTTAATCATATCACTGCTATTTATTGGATCCAGTTACACCCCCGCAATTGCACTTACTGCTAATGAACCTATCCAACCTATCGAAGACGCCAAGCCAAAGAATCCAGGCATGGTAGAGCTAGGCAAGATGCTTTTTTTCGATCCGCGTCTATCGAAGTCTGGGTTTATTTCTTGTAATTCCTGTCACAACTTGAGCATGGGCGGCACGGATAATCTGCAAACATCTATTGGCCATAACTGGCAGCAGGGGCCGATCAATTCGCCAACGGTATTGAACTCAAGTATGAACTTGGCTCAGTTCTGGGATGGCCGCGCCAAGGATCTGAAGGAGCAGGCGGGTGGCCCCATCGCCAACCCCAAGGAGATGGCATTTACCCATGAACTGGCAGTGGATATATTGCGCTCCATTCCTCAGTACCGGGCCCGCTTCCAGCAATTGTTTGGCGCAGATAAAATCAATATCGGTATGGTAACCACCGCGATTGCGGCGTTCGAAGAAACCTTGGTTACGCCTGGCTCTCGTTTTGACAAATGGCTCAAGGGCGACAAGCAATCTTTGAGCCAAACTGAACTGGAGGGTTATAAGCTATTCAAGGAAAGTGGATGTACGGGTTGCCACAATGGCGCTACCGTAGGCGGCGGCTCGTTCCAAAAATTTGGTATCTATGAGACGTACAAGACGACGAACAAGGCTGAAGGCCGGTCCGCCGTAACGGGCAGGGATGCCGACCGCTTCAAGTTCAAAGTACCCAACCTCAGAAACGTGGAACTGACTTATCCCTATTTTCATGATGGTGCCGCTGAGACCTTGGAGGATGCGGTGGACACCATGGGCAGACTACAGTTGGGTCGCAAGTTCAGCAAGGAAGAAAATGCAAAAATTGTGGCGTTCTTAAAGTCACTGACCGGTAAACAGCCAGAGTTCATGTTACCTATCCTTCCGCCTTCAACTAAAGAGACGCCGAAGCCTAAACCCTTTGGATAAATACAGATAAGCGGAGCGCTACAATCTGTTTTGCATCGCTCCAATCCGCAATAATACTTAAGGAGTATGCAATGAGTGACAAAAAAAAGTTGACCACAAACGCCGGGTGTCCAGTAGTCGATAACCAGAACGTGATGACCGCAGGTCCACGGGGACCACAGCTTATGCAGGATGTCTGGTTCTTGGAGAAACTTGCCCACTTCGATCGCGAAGTCATCCCCGAACGGCGCATGCATGCAAAAGGTTCCGGTGCCTATGGCACTTTCACCATCACCGGTGATATCACTAAATTCACACGGGCGAAAATCTTCTCACAAGTGGGCAAGAAGACCAGTCTGTTCGTCCGTTTTTCCACCGTGGCCGGTGAGCGGGGCGCGGCCGACGCCGAGCGCGATATTCGCGGCTTTGCCATCAAGTTCTACACTGAGGAAGGAAACTGGGATTTGGTTGGTAACAACACACCGGTATTTTTTCTGCGAGATCCGCTGAAATTTCCTGATCTGAACCATGCTGTAAAACGCGATCCGCGCACCAATATGCGCAGCGCAAAGAACAACTGGGACTTCTGGACACTGCTGCCGGAAGCACTGCACCAAATCACCGTGGTAATGAGCGATCGCGGCATTCCCGCCACCTATCGTCATATGCACGGCTTTGGCAGCCACACTTTCAGTTTTATTAATGCGAATAACGAGCGTTTCTGGGTCAAATTCCACCTCCAATCGCAGCAGGGAATAAAGAACCTTACAGATGCCGAGGCTGAGGCCTTGATCGGCAAGGATCGCGAAAGCCACCAGCGCGACCTGTATGAAGCCATTGAACGTGGTGATTTTCCGAAATGGAATATGAGCGTGCAGGTTATGCCAGAGGCTGACGCCGCGAAGGTGCCCTATCACCCCTTCGACCTAACCAAAATCTGGCCGCACAAGGATTATCCGCTTATCGACGTTGGCATACTGGAACTGAATCGCAATCCCGAGAACTACTTCGCCGAAGTGGAGCAGGTCGCCTTCAACCCAGCCAATGTGCCGCCCGGCATCAGTTTTTCGCCGGACAAGATGCTGCAAGGACGAATTTTCTCCTACGGTGATGCACAGCGTTATCGTCTTGGCGTTAACCACCAGCTGATTCCGGTCAACGCCGCCCGCTGTCCGGTTCACAGTTCGCATCGTGATGGTGCCATGCGCGTCGATGGTAACCACGGCAGCACGCTGGGTTATGAGCCAAACAGTTACGGCGAATGGCAGGAGCAGCCGAATTTTGCCGAGCCGCCGCTAAACTTGGAGGGCGCGGCTGACCACTGGGATCATCGCGAAGATACAAATTACTACTCTCAGCCTGGCGCTCTATTTCGCCTAATGACGTCGGCGCAGCAACAAATATTATTCGAGAACACCGCGCGTTCCATTGGTGCTGCGCCACGCGAGATTCATATTCGCCATATTGGCAACTGCTATAAAGCCGATCCAGCCTATGGTGAAGGAGTAGCTATCGCACTAGGCATCCCACTGAGTGAGGTTTTGAAGTAAAAATCGTCTTATAGAGCCAGCCATCAAATGGTGCCATTCGTCATTCCTACGAAGGTCAATTTTCAAAAATTTTCCATAACCTCATTAGGCTTAGCAGGCTGAAAAAATATGAACAAACTATTCATGGCATTGATTTTGTTATTAACGGGTTGCGTTGGAATTCCTGAAAATGTGAAACCCGTTGAAAATTTCAAATTAGAGAAATATCTAGGTAAATGGTACGAAATTGCAAGGCTTGATCACTCATTCGAGCGAGGCTTATCTCGAGTAACAGCAGATTATAGTTTACGAGATGATGGCGGTTTAAAAGTTATAAATCGTGGTTATTCTGTAAAAGAAAATAAGTCGAAAGAAGCTGAAGGAAAGGCCTATTTCGTGAGGGGATCAGATCAGGGCTACTTGAAAGTTTCATTCTTTGGCCCCTTCTATGGTTCTTATATCGTGTTTGAACTTGACCATGAAAATTATCAATATTCACTTGTATCCGGTCCTGACAAATCTTATTTTTGGATTCTGGCAAGAACGCCGCAAATAAATGAAAATATTAAAAATGTTTTAATAGCAAAAGCTGCAGCATTGGGGTTTGATACGAGCAAATTGATACATGTCAATAACGAGTAGTAGTCTATGATATGGAAAAACCATGTTCTAACTACCTATTGAATTTTGTATTCAACTGACATAAAGTGTGGTCATGAAGGTGCCTGTCATGAAAACGCTTCAATTGACGGGTAACCCCAGGCAAGCAGGTGGTCGCGGCATCTATCATATTCAGATCGTCAGTATCTATAACAGCCGACTTAAACAATAGATGGTGCGATTTAATGGTGTAACCATGAATAATCTTGAAAGTTATCTTTAACAGAGGGGGGCACACAATGATTAGACTGACTTATGCCAGCACTGCAAGCCAAGAATGGAGCCCTGAAGATCTGTTAAAGCTGTTAAAACAAGCTCGGACAAATAACGGTGCC
>CAIRGS010000025.1 GCA_903878125.1 uncultured Nitrosomonadales bacterium
CCTGGGCACTGGGCAGCTTCGCAGCCGTGTTCGTGTTATTATCTTTATCGATGTTCGGTTTTTACGAGCTACAACTTCCCACCGCCCTGCAAAGCAAATTGACCAATACCAGTAACCGCCTACATGGCGGTCATCTGAGTGGCGTGTTCGTGATGGGCGCGCTATCTGCCGTTATCGTCAGTCCATGCGTCGCCGCGCCCATGGCGGCGGCTCTGCTGTATATCGGGCAGACGCATGATGCCTTGCTGGGCGGAACAGCTTTGTTCGCACTGGCAATGGGTATGGGCTTGCCATTGCTATTGATCGGTGCATCAGCTGGAGCGCTATTGCCCAAGGCAGGCGCCTGGATGGAAGCAGTCAAGTGTTTCTTTGGCGTGTTAATGCTGGCGCTCGCTATCTGGCTCATTTCAACGCTGATCCCGCTGAGCATGCAGATGTTGCTGTGGGCGGCACTGCTCGTGCTTTCTGCCATTTATATGCACGCGCTGGATGCGCTGCCAAACAATGCTTCGGGTTGGCAGAAGCTATGGAAAGGCATCGGCATTCTCGTGCTTCTGCTTGGCAGTGCCTACCTGATCGGCGCACTCTCTGGCGCACGCGACATCCTGCGTCCGCTCGCAGCATTGGGTAACGGCCAGGCAGAAGCGGCTGCTACTTTGCAATTTGTGCGGGTAAAGAATGTGGCTGAACTGGATGGCCGTATTGCACAGGCGAATGGCAAGACTGTGATGCTGGATTTTTACGCAGACTGGTGCATTTCGTGCAAGGAGATGGAGCGTTACACGTTCACCGATGCGAAGGTGCAGGCTAAATTGAAAAACGCTGTGTTGCTACAAATCGATGTCACTGCCAATAGCGACGAAGATAAAGCACTGCTAAAACGTTTTGAATTATTTGGTCCACCCGCCATCCTGTTTTTTGATGCACAAGGGCGCGAGCAGGGTGGCCGCCGTATGATGGGATATCAGGATGCAGGGCAATTTCTTCAATTGCTGAAAAATGTGGGGCTATGATTTTCAGATTATTGATTTCTAAGGAATGGTGAGTTAAAGTAAACTGGAGTGTAACAATGCTATTGTTTCTTTAATGATTCATGGATACTGCTTGCTTTAACATTTTTACTTAATATTTAATTTTTAAAGGATTCATTATGGCTGCAATAACCGAAAAAGATCTGACCGAATTGCTGATTGGCATCGTTAATACTCAAGTCGCAATCATCCACGCATTAAAAGACCCAAAGGACTATCACGCAGTAACAAAAGTAGTAGGTAGTGTTGGCATCGTTGCAGGAATAGAGGATGAAGGCACGACTGGTGGTCAAGACCCTGTGCGTCCACCGATGACCTTGTCCAAGCTTCCAGCACATTTAGTGCTTAGGGCGCTTTCAGCTCGTGGTTCATTTCCACAGAATATGGAACAGCTTGCTCATCAAGAAATTGGAAAGCTTTTTAACAAGCCATAACGGTTATCGCAAGGCTTCTGCATTTTGGTGTGAAAATTCTATCCGGGATGGTTGTTTATTCCATGCCAGCCCGGATAGCTTCTGAAGCTAAAACGTAGCCACGCGACGAATTTTGTTATTCATTCCTTGACCCATCTTTGAACACCCCACCGTCCTCAATCTTGGACGACACTTTCCCGTCGACACTATGTATTTTGTGTGCCGCAAATTAGGCAAGCCGGATCCTTATTCAGCTTGATGGTGCGCAGTTCCATATGCAGCAAATCTGTTATCAGTAATCTGCTACACAGTAGCGTGCCTATTCCCATCAATACCTTGAGCGCCTCAGCCGCCTGCATGCTGCCGATAATGCCGACCAGAGGAGCAAATACGCCCATTATCGCGCAACGTGTTTCTAAAGCATCAGGCTGTTCTGGATACAGGCAGTGATAACAAGGGCTGTGAGGATGGCGCATGTCAAACACGGCTACTTGGCCATCAAAGCGGGTCGCCGCGCCGGATACGAAAGGTTTTTTTAATTGCACGCAAACTTGGTTAAGCGCATAGCGCGTGGCGAAATTATCGCTGCAATCCAGCACTACATCGGATTGGCTAACCAGTTCCAGTAAACGCGATTGGTCTGCGCGTTCTTTTAGGGCTAGGACGCGAACATCGGGATTAATTTCAGTGAGCAAGGTGCGTGCAGAATCTACCTTGGCCATTCCGATGCTGGAAGTGCGGTGTACGATTTGGCGTTGCAGATTGGTCAGGTCGACAGTGTCATCGTCGCACAGGGTCAAGGTGCCCACGCCGCTGGAGGCGAGGTACATGGCAGCAGGTGAACCCAGTCCGCCAGCACCTATTATCAGTGCGTGCGCATCCCGTAATTTCTGTTGCCCTTCGATGCCAATGTCAGGCAACAGAATGTGGCGGCTATAGCGCAGTAGCTGTTCGTCATTCATGCAATATGGAAGATGAGAAAGTTATTTGTACTCGCTTACTTCCCTTGCAATATATGCATACCTTTTAACAAATTTAAAGCTTGATGTAACTGGTAATCATCTTTTGATCCGAACTCAAGTATTTTTGGTTTTGTCGCATCGCCTTCCTCACGTTTGGCCGGAGACTTGGCTGGCGCAGCAGGTTTTACTGTGGCGCCACCCTTTGCATCAAGCTCCTGACTGTTGCTCAGGTGACGCTCCAAGTCGGCCTCGCGCATGCGGAAAGTTTGATCTTGATCGACAGTCGCAGGGTCTTCCACGACGATGTCAGGGATGATGCCCTTGGCTTGAATAGAGCGGCCGCCAGGCGTGTAATAACGCGCTGTGGTGAGCTTGATTGCGGTATTGTTGCCTAGCGGCAGAACGGACTGTACCGAACCTTTACCGAAGGTTTGAGTGCCCATGATGACAGCGCGTTTATGATCTTGCAGCGCACCTGCGACGATTTCTGAAGCGGACGCAGAGCCGCCATTCACCAACACTATCATCGGCACAGTTTTGACTGCCGCAGGCAGATTTTTCAGATAATCTTTCTCGCTGTTGTGCAGATAGTCATTAGGAACGGCGGTCAGGCGCATCTTGGCTTCTGAGTTACGCCCTTCGGTATACACCACTAAAGCGTCCTTAGGCAGGAAGGCTGCAGATGCCGCTACCGAACTATTGAGCAAGCCGCCCGGGTCGTTACGTAGATCCAACACCAATCCTTTCATGGCACCCTGATTCTGTTTGAACAGGTTGTTAATCGCAGTAGCGAGGTTCTCGCCAGTGTGTTCCTGGAATTGGGTGATGCGAATAAAAGCATAGCCAGGCTCGACCAGTTTGGACTTAACACTTTGAACTTTGATGACGGCGCGAGTTAAATTAAAGGTCAATGGCTTGGGCGCTTCCTTGCGAATCACGGTCAGGACAATTTTGCTGCCGGGCTTGCCGCGCATGCGCTTGACAGCATCGCTGAGCGTCAGACTCTTTACCATCACGTCATCGAGTTTGATGATCAGGTCGCCGCTCTTCATGCCGGCATGATAGGCAGGGGAATCTTCAATTGGCGAAATAACTTTCACCAGTCCGTCTTCCATTCCTACCTCAATACCCAAGCCACCGAATTCGCCCTGCGTGCCGATTTGTAGTTCCTTGAACGCATCTGCATCCAGATAGGAGGAGTGCGGATCCAGACCGGTCAACATACCAGTGATTGCTTCGGTGATAAGTTTCTTGTCGGTGACCGGCTCTACATAGTCACTCTTGATGCGGCCAAACACCTCAGAGAAGGCACGTAGTTCTTCAATAGGCAGCGGCTCAGCGCTATCTTTATCCGCGATGGCAGAGAGTTGCAGGCTGATCAACACACCTGCGATCAGCCCAAGTCCGATTAATCCAATTTTTTCAATACGACTACGCATGTCTGACCTTTAATGTTGTTTTCTTGATGGGAAATTTTATCGGGCTATCCATTTTATGGGGTCTAGAGGTTCGCCCCTATGGCGTAATTCAAAGTATACACCGGAATTTTCATTTCCGCCGCTGTTGCCAACGGCCGCTACGGTGTCGCCCCCGCGCAAGATGTCACCTACTTGCTTGTACAGCGTTTCATTATTGCCATACAGGCTCATGTAGCCTTGGTTATGATCAATAATCAATAAGTTCCCGAAGCCACGCAACCAATCGGCAAATACTACACGCCCGGCTGCTACCGCTTTCACTGGTTGACCGCTTGCTGCGCGTAATAGCAAGCCTCTCCAAAGCACGGTGCTGTCTGGACGCGCGCTACCGAATTTATTGATCACCTCACCCATTACCGGCAGTATCAGCTTGCCTTTAAGTTGCTCGAACGGCTTGCCGTCGAAGCGATTGTCAGGCAATTTATCATTGTTGAATACCCCTTTTTTATTTTTTTGCCTTGTCAATATCTTGGAGAGCTTGGCAACCAGTTGCGACAAGCGGTTTTCGTCGCGCTGCAGGCGACCAATTTCGTGGCGCTGTTGCTTGAGTTGTTGAGCGAACTGACTAATTACTTGCTGACGCGCAAGCTTATCTTTTTCCAGGGTTTTCTGCTGTGTATTTTCTTCTATTTGTAGTGCCGCAATTTCGCCACTCTTTTGCCGAGTTTGTTGGACGACCTCGTTTAGTTGCGCAAGATTTACGCGTAGCATATTGAGCCAAGTTGAACGGCCGCGCGCGATATATTCGTAATAGCGCATTTCACGTGCGGCTTGATCGGGGTCATGATTGTTGAGCAACAGCTTGAAGTATTCTTGTTTGCCGCCCAAATATTGCTGAAAGAGCAGTTTACTTAGCATTGCCTGCTGACTTTGCATATCTCTTTCCAGTTGCTGTGCTTGCTGTCGCAACATTCCTAAGGTGTGGTCTGCAACACGGTGTTGCAATGCCAGCTCAGCCAACTTGCGCTTGCTATGGCTGATGGCCCGTTCAGATTCTCGTAGCTCGTCTGCTGCTTCGGATTGAGATTCACTGGTTTTCTCCAATTCCTTTTGCAGCACAGAGATGTGTTTGCGTAGGTTATCCAACTCATCCTGTTGTACGGCATAAGCGCTGTTTATACCTGTCATCAGGCAGAGACACAGCAGTACAACGTGGTGGGTGAGTGCGGTCACCGGATTGAGATAAGCGGCCGACCCGTCATTTCAGGCGGTTGTGGCAGGCCCATCATGGTGAGCAAGGTTGGGGCTACGTCTTGAAGCGAGCCACTGTCGGCTATTTGCGCCTTACGGCCGATATACAACAATGGAACCAGGTTAAGTGTATGTGCGGTATGTGCTTGTTGCGTGTCGCGATCCAGCATTTGCTCGGCATTGCCGTGATCGGCGGTAATCAGCACCTCGCCGCCGCATTCCAGCATTGCGTCTACTACACGCCCGATACACACATCCAAGGCTTCAATGGCCTTGACCGCAGCCTCCATAATGCCGCTATGGCCTACCATGTCGCCGTTGGCATAGTTACAGATCATGGCTTGATACTGCCCGCTACGAATCGCCGCTTCCAGTTTGTCAGTGACCTCAAAAGCACTCATTTCTGGTTTGAGGTCATAGGTTGCTACATTGGGAGATGGCACCAGGATACGATCCTCGCCCGGGTAAGGATGCTCCTTGCCGCCATTGAAGAAATAGGTGACATGTGCGTATTTCTCCGTTTCTGCGATGCGCAATTGTTTCAGTCCCAAGCCGGAAAGGTACTCGCCAAAACAATTGTGGATGGCTGTAGGCAAGAATGCAGCCGGGAGGTGGAAGTCCTCACCGTAGCTGCTTAGTGTGACGAAGCTCGCAAGCTTGGGAAAACATGCACGCGTAAAGCCATCAAACGCCGGGTCGGTCAGCGCGCGGGTCAGCTGACGCGCGCGGTCGGCGCGGTAGTTCATGAAAACCACGACGTCGCCATCCTGCATGATAACGGGTGGTTCGGTGGGCGATGCAATGATGGTTGCTTTAACGAACTCGTCATTTTCTCCGCGAGCATAGGCTTGCTGCAATCCATCCAGGGCATAGGATGAGCGAAACTCAGCCTTGCCTTGAGTCAATAAGTTGTAGGCCTCCTGCACTCGCTCCCAGCGGTTATCCCGATCCATTGCATAATAACGGCCGATGATGGAAGCAATACGCCCAACGGCCAAGGCAGCAAGTTTTTCCTGCAGACGCTGTAGAGAATGTGCAGCACTTCTCGGCGGCGTGTCACGACCATCGAGAAAGGCATGGATAAATATTTTGCGCAGTCCGGCGCGCGCTGCCAGTTCCAGCATGGCGTGGATATGATCTTCGTGACTATGCACACCACCGGGCGACAGCAGCCCCATGATATGGAGCGCAGTGTTATGTTGCTTGGCATGTTCGATGGCCTGCATGAACGCCGGCTTACTGTAGAAGCTCCCATCCTGAATGGCTGCGTCCACCCGCGTGAGCTCCTGATACACCACGCGACCCGCGCCGACATTGAGATGGCCAACTTCAGAGTTACCCATCTGGCCTTGCGGAAGCCCTACCGCTAATTCAGACGTACTGATTAGCGTGTGCGGATAATCACGCCATAGCCTGTCCCAGTTAGGTTTGTGCGCATGGGCGATAGCATTGTAGTCAGTTTCTTCACTGTAGCCGAAACCGTCGAGGATAAGCAGGAGGACAGGGGTGATTTTCATACCGGATTTTGGAGAAGTAAAATATTAATTGGCTATTTGTTTGATTTGCCATTTTAGCTGATTTCTGGATTGCCAGGCATGCCGGGCTTTGCACGATGTAAAAAATTTTGGCAATGAAATTAAATAACAAGCAATAATGATACGTTTGCCAGTTTCTTGATATAAGTTGAGCCACCTGCGCCGTTCACAATGCGTATAGCTGGGCGATATGGCATTAATGTTGGATTTTCGCAATGAACCTTAATATTAGATTCACTAATCGGCTGCGTTTAGCGTACCCCAAATCCTCCGCACTGATCGTCAGGCTCCAGAAAGCTCTGTTCTTTATGACATGCCATATATCGAAAATGAGGAGGTCGTTTGCCTAGCATTGCCCACATTAGCCTGACATTCGTCGGGTTAATGTGGGTTGTTCCGTTTTTGTATTATTACCATGCCTATCCGCTCACCACCTTCTATCAGGAATGGGGTGCTGCTGTTCTTGGGCTATGCGCCATGCCTTTGCTGGTGACAAATCGCTATTGGCTGCAACCAGAAATCCCTCGTATCGCTCTGTTGCCTATAGGACTGCTGCTGTTAGGCATGCTGCAGTTTGTGCTGGGCAGAGTGAGCTATGTTGATCAGATTTTGTTGCTTGCCCTGTACTTGCTATGGGCGGCGCTATTAATGATGCTCGGCCAACGCCTACGCGAGGAATTCGGTTTGCCTGCATTGGCGACAGCGCTGGCGACATTCCTGCTGATTGGGGCTGAACTTAATGCGCTGGCCGGAATTTTGCAGCATTACCGCTGGCATACTTTTCTGGATGCTGTGGTGACGGTCAAGGTTTCCTTGGCCGTCTATGGCAATGTGGCTCAACCCAACCATTTTGCCAACTACCTTACACTGGGGCTGATCTCGTTGGGTTTGTTGCATATGCGCAGCCTGTTACGAGCACGGTATGTTGCGATGTTGGCCATGCCGCTGCTATTCGTTCTGGTATTGAGCGGCTCGCGTAGCGTTTGGTTGTATTTGCTGTTTATGGCGGGAATGGCCTGGTTGTGGCAGCGTCGCGATAAATCTTGTTTGCCGCTTTTGCGTTATACCTTGTTGCTGTTGTTGGGCTTCGGTTTGATGCATGGTGTGGTGCAAATTCCTTGGCTGGAAGGGGCGGCTGGCGGCATTACCACGATGCGGCGTCTGTTTGGCGAAGGGACTGGCGGCAGTATCCGCTTGTATTTGTGGCAAGAAGGATGGCAGATATTTAGCCGGTTTCCTCTGCTGGGTGCAGGTTTTGGCCAGTTCGCATGGCAGCATTTTCAACTCGGACCTGTTTTGCAGAACACTGACATTGTCGGCCTGTATAACAATGCGCATTCATTGGTAACGCAGATTGCCGCAGAAATGGGCTTGGCGGGCTTGCTCATTCTATTGGGTACGTTGGCGATGTGGCTAATTCAATGTAGGCATGCACAGCGTACCGTTTATCATTGGTGGGGATACGCTTTGCTTGGCGTTTTGGCTATACACAGCCTGTTGGAATATCCGCTATGGTATGCCTATTTTATTGGGGTGGCGGCGCTTACTCTGGGCATGCTGGATACCACCACGTATCGCTTGGAATTACGCCGTCTGGGACGTCTGTTGCTGGCGGCCATATTGCTGCTTGGGGTATTGTCGTTGGTACAAATGTTGCAGAATTACCGCAATCTGGGAATGTTGATGGGATTACGGCAGGCGGTAAGCAAAGACGATTATTCCTGGCCTGAGAATCTGATGCCAGCAAATGCGCAAGTTCCGCTGAGCCCTTACTTTGATTTGTTCGTGAGTGGCAAGATAAAGGTGGGCACCGATTTTCTCGCTGACAAAATTATGTTGAATGAAAGAGTGATGTCTTTTGCACCGATTAGTGCAGTGGTGTACCGCGAGGCATTGCTGTTGGCGCTGTCCGGTGAGCAGGCTGCGGCACAATTACAGATGGAACGTGCTATCTGGTCATATCCTGATAATTTCCAGGCGGCGCATAAGGAAATAAGCGCGTTGGCACAGAAAAACCCCGAGAAGTTCGCTGCTCTGCTAGAATTTGCCCTCAAAAAATATGAGGAGCGGCAGCATGCAGTTCATGCAAGATAATATCTGGATGATTTTAGTGGCGGTGAGTAGCGGTTTGATGCTGCTATGGTCGTTTATTGGCAACAGCATACGTGGGGTAAAAGAGGTAAGCAGTGCCGCCGCTTTGCAACTGATCAACTACAAGAATGCATTAGTTCTGGACGTGCGGGAAGCGGCAGAATTTAATGCAGGGCATGTCCTGAATGCGAAACAAATTTCGCTTGGCAAGCTTAATGAGTGTATCGGCGAATTAGAGCAGTATCGTACGCAACCCATCGTAGTGATGGGCAGCAGTGGACAACGTTCGGCTGCAGCATGTGTGTTGTTAAGCAAGCATGGATTTGAGTTGGCATATAATTTGGCGGGTGGCGTGCAGGCTTGGCAGAAGGCCGGTCTGCCATTGAAACAATAACGATGCCAACAGTATTGATGTATTGCACCGCAATATGTCCATATTGCGTTCTGGCCGAGCGGCTGTTGCGTGCTAGAGGTGTAACGGAAATCGAAAAAATACGTGTGGATCTGCAACCGGACTTGCGTCGGATAATGATGGAAGCTACTGGCTGTCGCACTGTGCCGCAAATTTACATAGGATCACACCTTGTTGGTACCTACGATAGCTTGGTGGCATTGGAGCATAGTGGTGAATTAAGTCAGTTGTTGAATGGTTAATTTTAAAATGAAGGATAAATATAATGAGTGAAGCATCCGCACCAGCATCCGCAGCAGAAGCAGCCGAACAGCAACAACCCCTATTCAATATCGAGAAGCTGTATGTGAAAGATCTCTCGCTGGAAAGCCCTAATGCGCCGAGCATTTTTTTGGAGCGTGAGAGTCCAAACATTGAGCTACAGCTACAAACCCAGAGCAGTCCTATAGAAGATGGCCTGTTTGAAGTTGCCGTCACGGTTACCGTCACCGCCAAGCTGCCGGAAAAAGATAAAGTGATGTTCCTGATCGAGGCCACGCAGGCCGGTATTTTCCAGGTGCGCAATATGCCGCCGGAAGAGGTGGAGCCGGTATTGGCAATCATCTGCCCTAATATCCTTTATCCCTATCTTCGGGAAGTGGTATCGAATATGGCGATTCACGCCGGGTTCGCACCCGTATTTCTAAATCCGATCAATTTCGAAGTGTTGTATCAGCAGCAGAAAGAGCAGCAGGCACAAGCACAAGCCGCAACGACTACCCAGCATTGAAAATGAAATCGCCGGTCGCTTTAACCCTGTTTATTGCTTTAGCCGCAGCGATAGGTTCCGCGCATGCGCTGGACTATGCGTCTGTCGCGGACAGTTCCGCCATTCTTTATGATGCACCATCGCTTAAAGCAAAAAAATTATTTGTGGTTAACCGTTACTTGCCGCTGGAGCAGATGGTTAGCCTGGATGAGTGGGTTAAAGTACTTGACAGTTCCGGTAACTTGGCTTGGATAGAAAAACGTGCCCTGAGCAGCAAGCGCTTTGTAGTAGTGATGACACCACTTGCTGTGGTACACCAGGCGGCAGATGCGGGTGCGCCGGCAGCATTCAATGCACATCAGCAAGTAGCGCTGGAGTGGTTGGAAAACTTGGGCAATGGCTGGGTCAAAGTGCGTCATCTGGATGGCATGACAGGCTATGTGAGGGCAACCGAAGTGTGGGGCGATTAGCCGTCTCCTAATACGATGAACATTACTATACTGGGTGCTGGCGCATGGGGTAGTGCGCTGGCTATCAATCTGTCTGCGCGTCATCGTGTCACATTGTGGGCGTCCGACGCGGCGCAAATCGAAGCCATGCGTGCCACCGGCTACAATCAGCGTTACCTGCCGGAAATGCCATTGCCGCAGAACCTGAATCTTACTGCCGACTTGCAAGCCGCATTCGCTGGCGCGGAATTAATATTGGTTGCCGTGCCAATTGCCGCTCTGCGTGCCACGCTACAGCAGATCGCGACAGTGCCCATGCCGATTCCGGTAATCTGGGCGTGCAAGGGCTTTGAGGCGGGCACCACACAGCTGCCGCATCAAGTGGCCGCAGAAACCTTACCGAAAAATTTCCCCTGTGGCGTGCTGTCCGGGCCGAGCTTCGCTCTGGAAGTGGCGCGCGGCCTTCCCACTGCCATGATTTTGGCATCTGTTGATGGCAATTTTGCCAAACAAGTGGCGCAATCCTTACATCATTCGTCCTTGCGTATTTACTCCAGTACCGATGTGATCGGTGTTGAGGTGGGCGGCGCTGTCAAGAACGTGATGGCCATTGCCGCTGGCATCGCCGAAGGCATGGGCTATGGGCAAAATGCACGCGCCGGACTGATTACGCGCGGGCTGGCAGAAATGACGAGACTGGGATTGAAAATGGGTGTGCGTGCGGAAACCTTGAGCGGGTTATCTGGCACCGGCGATTTGATCCTGACTTGCACCGGAGATCTGTCTCGCAACCGACAGGTGGGCATTTTGCTGGCACAACAGAAAGCGTTGCCGGACATACTGAGCCAACTGGGTCACGTGGCAGAGGGAGTTTATACCGTGCGAGAAGTGCATCATCTGGCGCAACGCCTGGGCGTAGACATGCCGATCTGTGCGGCGGTTTACAGCGTGTTGTATGAGCAGGTTCCGGCAGTGAGCGCGGTCGAGGCATTGCTCAATCGTGCACCCAACTCCGAATTTAATTAGTCGTTGGGCCTTAATCGCTCAGCCATACTTGTTGGAACCGTTTTGCAGATGGTGACCAAACGTTAACTGATGCAGCACTCTTAGACATGAAATAAACGATCGAGTAATTTGGGAAAATCCAGAGAAGACAAATTGGAAGAAATTGAATAAATTGGGGTCAGACTCGATTTACTCTGGATAATTAGGTCAGCTATAGCTGACACTAACCTGTATTTTGTTTAAAATGGCTAACATATTTCAATAGGAGTTTGAATCCATGACCTACGTAGTTACCGAAGCTTGTATCAAATGTAAATATACTGACTGTGTTGAAGTTTGCCCTGTAGATTGTTTTTATGAAGGGCCGAATAGTTTGGTGATTGACCCGGATGAATGCATAGATTGCACCCTGTGCGTTGCCGAATGCCCAGTCAATGCAATTTATGCCGAGGATGATTTGCCAGAAGAACAACGGCAATTCACCGCGCTGAATGCAGAGCTGTGTAAGGTATGGAAGTGTATCGTCGAGAAAAAAGATCCGCCTGCCGATGCAGAGGAGTGGAAAGAAGTGAAGGACAAGCTGCATTTGTTGGAGAAGGAATTTGCTCCTGGCGATGAGGAGCGGAACTATCCTGGTGGATCGAAGGATGGGAAGGATGAGGATGGCTTGACAGGAATGGATAAGCTGCTGATGCGCTGAAATATTTCTTCCGCTCTTTTTGTTATTTATTGCTTCAGTGGTATCGCCAAAGGCTCATAGTTCTTTGTTTCCGCGCAGTGCATCAGTGAGTACGTAATTTATGTATCTTTCAATCGATAAGTATTGATGACGCTGGTCTGCGCGGGAATGACGATAGAGGTAATAAGCGTTGAACCCGATACCGCAAAGTAATACATCAGCTGCCGCTGTTTTTTTTGATTCTGTTGCACGCGTCATTCTGACGCAGCATTCTCACGAAATACCTGATCTGCGCCGTGCCAGGGTATTGTTGCCCAATTACCATGTGTCACAACCATTGGCGATAAGTTTGGCACGTGTAGCCAACTTGCCTGCGATTTTATTGCCGCAGATGGTCACGCTCAATGATTGGGTTCAGTCCGTTCCTCTCGCACTACCTGTTATTCCCGACACTTGCCGTATCACCACTTTGTATCAGGCACTGCGTGCGCGGCGTTGGTTTGCTGATGCTGATCTATGGAGCATCGCGCGCGAACTGTTGATTTTGCTGGATGAGCTGACACAAAATCATGTCACGCTGCCACAAAATGCCGAAGATTTTCTATCGCAATTGGAACAAGCCTATCAGTCCAAGCGTGGCATCGCCATGCAGTTCGAGGCACGCGTCGTGTATGAGCTGTGGTATGCGATGAACAATAGTGGCGAATTCGATACTACACGCGCTTATCAACAAAGTTTGACACAACTCGCGCAGCAAGCTGAGTTACCGCTGTATGTGTTATTGACTTCCGATCTTGCTGCGACTGAAGCCCGCTTCCTGGAGGCATATCATCAACGCGCGCCGGTGATGATTATTGATTTGCGCGAGATGACATCACGACAGCCAGAATGTGCGGTGATGCGCATCATCGCCTCCGGCCGGCCTCGCTTTCCTGACCCTATTCCAACGGAAAATGAGAGAGGGGTGCACGATAACTTGCGCACGCAGGAAAGAGTGGAGGAGATGGATGCCCTGTCATTGCGCGAGCAAGCCAATCACCTGAAAAAACATTTCCCTCACGCTGCATTGGGACAACGCTTGCGGCTTTTTGGCGCTCATGGTTTGGAACAGGAGGCGCGTGCCGCCGAGGTGCAGATACGGCGCTGGTTGCTTGCAGGCAAGAAAAATATAGCCATCGTCGCACTAGACCGCATAGTCGCAAGGCGTATGCGTGCTTTGCTGGAGCGCGCTGGTGTAATGGTATGCGACGAAACAGGCTGGAAGTTATCCACGTTATCGGTGAGCACGGTGTTAATGCGCTGGCTGGATGCGCTGCAAAGTGATTTCTATTATCAGGATTTACTCGACCTGCTCAAATCGCCATTCATCTTTGCCGATCAAGCCGTAAGCGAGCGCAAGCAGACGGTGTATCAGCTGGAACAACTGGTGCGCAAGCATGGTGTGGTGGCGCATCTTGATACAGTTCTCGATTTGACGCAGGGTAATGTCGAGATGCGGATGGCACTGTTACGGTTGCGTCAGGCGGCGGAGGTTTTGCATAAAAAAAACGATACGCTGTCCGGCTGGCTAAACGCGCTTTACGCCAGCCTGGAAATTCTCGGCATCGTGCAGGGGCTGAAGATGGATGATGCCGGCATACAGCTACTGCAGGCGCTGCAAAACTGGCAGCGTGAACTGCATGTCGATACCACGCGCGTCAGCCTGACCGAGTGGCGGCATTGGCTGGCGCAACAACTCGATGAGCACACCTTCCTTGATGTAACGATCGACAGCCCGGTTTTACTCACCCATCTTGCCGCAACGCGCTGGCGCAGCTTCGATGCAGTGCTGATGCTGGGTTGTGATGCCGCACATCTGCCGGGCACTGGCGACAGCGGACGGTGGTTCAATGATGCGGTGCGCACCACACTTGGCTTGCCGACGCGCGAAGTGTATTTGGCACAGCAGCGCGATGACTTACTGGCATTGCTCGCCATGAATGACAGCATATTGGTTACCTGGCAAGCCAGCAAAAGCGGCGAAGCAAATCTGTTAAGCCCGTGTTTCGAAATGCTGCGTGCCCTGCACGAGTTGGCTTATGGCGGCGATCTAACGATCAAGCAGGGGGAATGGGATAAGTTGCTTGAAAGTACGCAAGTGCGCAGTGCAGAATTCCCATTGCCACCGGCGGCTGCAATGCCTGCGCCAGTCGCGCTGCAAGGGCTTATTCCGAAACGTATTTCAGCCAGCGGCTATAACAGTCTGGTGGCGTGTCCCTATCAATTTTATGCCCGCCATATTTTGCACCTCAATGAGATGGATGAGGTGCGTGAAGACGTGGAGAAACGCGATTATGGTGAATGGGTACATGACATTCTGCGGCGCTTCCATGAGCAATATCAGGTGCTGGGCAATCATCTGCGCGCCGATCTGGATGCGGCCCTGCAGCGCATCAGTGTCGAGATTTTTGCGCCTGCTGTGCAACGCGACTATTTGGCGCGTGCCTGGCTGCTGCGTTGGCAGCAAGCAATCCCTTCATATCTGGATACACAGATAAAAAATGAAGCGGAAGGTTGGCGATATCAAAGTGGGGAAGTGCCGTTTGAATTGCCATTGACCGCTGATTTGCTTATGCATGGACGGTTAGATCGTGTAGATGTGCAGGCCAAGGAAGGTAGTGCAGTGCGCGTGCTGGATTACAAGATGATGGATGCAGCAAGGCTACGCAATAAGCTCAAAG
>CAIRGS010000026.1 GCA_903878125.1 uncultured Nitrosomonadales bacterium
ACCTCTAAATATCAAATTTTGCGAGCAGCCGCTTTGCGGCTTACCTGCTTACCCCGTTTCGTCACAATAAACCCAGATTATCCATTAGCCGTTCTCATGTTGCCACAGGAATGACAGGCGGATGTTCTGAATTGCTCCATAGACCCTTGAACCACGCTCGTCTTTTTCGCGGTAGCGAGAGGATCAAGGTGTTGTTATCGGGATCGTGATGCCAGCTTGCTCCGATGGCCAAGACTTGGCCGTGCAAGGTAGCCAAGGTCGATTGCACTTTCGTACGCAAAACGGCTTGCCGAAACAAACTGATCAAATTGTAGGCCAGCATTGCAAAGCCCAAGGCTGCCTCAGTGGCCCAGAAATTATTGAGGGCAAAGCTGTCCAGGCCGAAATCGGCCTTGAGCTCCTTGATGCGGTTCTCGCAGTCTGCACGCCCCCGATAGCTACGCCAGACATCGACGTCAGGCAGGTTCAGCGAAGTCACCATCGCCCCGTAGCGCCAACCTGATAGATCTGGATCGTCGGCGAACAGCGACAGCGTCTTGCCGGGTGCCGCTTTGCGCTTGACCGACTGACGTACCACCACGATCCGGCGAGGCGCAATCCAGCCCTGTGCCTGATACGTAATTTCGGCCAGCTCCAGCCCGGTCTCGAGCGCCCACCAGCGCGCGTCACGCACAATGGCCGCCTGCAATCGCTGAGTGAGTTTGGAACTGATGATGTAGTCAATCTTGCGCCCTTCCAGAAGGCTCAGGATCGCTTCATCAAAGAAGCCGCTGTCGGCACGAAATAATCCGACCGTCTTGTCGCCCAGATGGCGCAAGGTGGATTCGATGAAGGCCAGCACGTTATTGGTCGTATAGGCATTCCCCGGTCGCAGCCAGAAGTTGGCGACCATCCGCGCTTCAGCCACAAATGCGAGCAAAGGATGATGCGAGGGCCGCCCGCGTCGTCCAGGGTTGTATCCCCGCGCCGCGCCCTCCTGTTCGCCATGGCGGGTGAGCACCGTGGAGTCCATGTCGAGAGTGATCCGCCGCAGCGTGCCGACTTGACCGAAAAACCAGCGATAGATGGACTCTTGTACTGCCTCATTGCGAGCCATGTCGAACCGTTTGAACAGTCGCATGATCGCTTGGTAACCCGCGGCCTTCGGCCAATCGAACAGGCGGGTCAGGGTGCCGTCAAAGCGCACCGTTTCGGCATGGGCGAAGCGACAAGCACCGCACCAAATAGCGACGATCCATTGTTCGATCAGCTGCGCTGGCGGATACCCACGGTTGGAACCAGGTGGCGGCAAATCCCAGCCAGTGGCCGCCTGCCGAAAACCCATCTGATCAAGCATTCGCTTGAGCAGCGCCATTCCTCCCCAGGCGCTTATCTCACGATTGGAAAACTTGATCTTGAAACCACTGTCCGGCGCATTAGTCGACATCAAGAAATCACCAATAACAATAGATAATCAGTTAGTTGGCCTAATGAATATCATTAGAACCAGCTCATGCATTCAACATCAACCGCGGAGCAAAGCTTACCTCAGAATTGCTAATGGATAATCTGGGATGAATATACATACGAGGTTCTTCGCGTGAAAAGAAGAAAAATCGAAATGCGCCTTGACGAAATACTGTGGGAGCCATACGGAAATCATAGCAACTTTAACACCG
>CAIRGS010000027.1 GCA_903878125.1 uncultured Nitrosomonadales bacterium
ACTTGCTCCAGATATGCGCCAAGCTTGACGTCATCTTGGATCTCTTTTTTCAATCCGTCCCTGATTCCCTGAAATACATGATTCAACAACGGCTTTACCATTTGGCGCCGCAACGCCGTCAAGGCATCGTTCATAACGCGTTCCAGTGGCCGGGTTTTCTCGAAGTAGCTGGTAATCTTCGCGCGCAGTTCCTGCTCGGCCTGCTCTATCTCGGCCCGGTGTTCTTTCGGCAAGGCAAGCACTTCATCCTCGGAAAGAACGTGCCCCTTATCGCCCAGCATAGTAAAAACCATGTGCCCTGCCTCACGCTGAATAGCGAACTTGCGGGCTTCGGCAAAGGCCTCAAGTTCGGCGAAGTTTTTGCTTTCTTCTTCCTTGTAGGTTTTTTCAATGCGCTCGCTTGCGGCTTTGAAATCTTGGCCTGCCAGACATTGCGGTATTTCCATCTGCAGGGATTTCGTCATCTGCGCCATAAGTTGGCGCAGCAAGCGTCCCTGTCCAGCAGGAAAATACAAAGCCTGCGGTTTTTCCGGTGCATCGAAGTTGTGCAGATAACACAAGTCGGGCGGCACCGACTTATTGGCGGCGGTCGCCTGCATCGCTTGCCTGAGCAGCGAAGAGCGGCCGCTGCCAACTTCACCCAGCACGAACAGGTTATAGTTGGCCTGATCCATTTCAAGACCAAAGCGGGCGGCCATTTCCGCGCGCTCCTGCCCGATCCAGGGTAGTGGATATGACAGCAATTCTGCAGTATTAGAGAACCCAAGCGTGTCGGGATCGATGGTGATGCGAAGATCAGCGGGAGTCAGGTTTGGGGTCAGCATTTTTAACCACAGAGTTACACAGGATTTTTGAATTGTAACCACTAATCCGGATTACATTGCTTCTGTATCAAGATAAAGGAAGATTTTTGCGGCTGGCAATTAAGCCGTTGCCTTTTCGTTCGAAATTCAGCCCTCACTTCAGTTTCTTGTGTCAAAGAGGCTGTCCGTGGCGTACAGCCCCCATGCTGTGGCATAATTACGCGCTCTAAAACGAAAGTGAACATGGGTATACAAACTCTTTACGACAAACTGTGGAACAGCCACGTGGTGCACGAAGAACCCGATGGCACCACGTTGATTTATATCGATCGCCATTTGGTGCATGAAGTGACCAGTCCGCAGGCATTTGAAGGCTTGCGGCTGGCTGGGCGCAAGCCTTGGCGTATAACTTCCATGCTCGCCGTGGCGGATCACAATGTGCCAACTACGGATCGCACGCAGGGCATTGCCGATCCGATTTCGCGACTGCAAGTGGAGACGCTGGACAGCAATTGCGATGAGCTTGGTATTACCGAGTTCAGGATGGCGGATGTGCGCCAGGGCATCGTGCATGTTATTGGGCCGGAGCAGGGCGCGACCTTGCCCGGCATGACTGTGGTATGCGGAGATTCGCACACCAGTACGCATGGCGCGTTTGCTGCGCTGGCGTTTGGCATTGGCACATCGGAGGTTGAGCATGTGATGGCGACACAATGCTTGCTGATGAAAAAAGCCCGCGCCATGCAGGTGTTGGTGGAAGGCGTACTCGGTAAGGGTGTCACTGCCAAGGACTTGGTGCTGGCGGTGATAGGCAAAATTGGCACAGCAGGCGGAACAGGCCATGCGATCGAATTTGCCGGTAGCGCGATCCGAGCGCTGACTATGGAAGGGCGAATGACAGTATGCAACATGGCCATCGAAGCAGGTGCCCGCGCCGGTATGATAGCGGCGGATGACATCACGATTAGCTACCTCAAGGGGCGGCCTTTTGCACCGCAAGGTGAGTTATGGGATAAGGCGGTAGACAGCTGGCGTACTTTGCATAGCGACGAGGGTGCGCAGTTCGACAAGGTGGTACGACTGGATGCTGCGGAAATAAAACCGCAAGTAACGTGGGGCACATCGCCGGAAATGGTGGTGGCGGTGGATGGCAACGTGCCCGATCCGGCACGCGAGAGCGACCCCGTGAAGCGAAGTAGTATTGATCTTTCTTTAAAGTATATGGGATTGCAGCCGAATACACCTATTACCGAAATTCAGATTGACAAGGTATTTATCGGCTCGTGCACCAATGCTCGCATTGAGGATTTGCGCGCTGCGGCAGAGGTGGTGCGCGGCAAGCATGTTGCTGCCAATGTGAAGCTCGCGATGGCGGTGCCCGGCTCAGGACTGGTCAAGCAGCAGGCTGAGCGCGAAGGTTTGAACAAAATATTTGTCGAAGCGGGTTTCGAATGGCGCGAGCCAGGGTGTTCTATGTGCCTTGCGATGAATGCGGACAAATTGGAGCCAGGTGAGCGATGTGCTTCAACTTCCAACCGCAATTTCGAAGGGCGGCAGGGGCCGGGCGGCAGGACACATTTGGTAAGCCCTGAAATGGCAGCAGCAGCGGCTATTGCCGGCCATTTTGTAGATGTCAGAAACTTTTAATATTACTTTGCATACAGGAGGAAATGAAAATGTTGAAAATACTGTTGGTGTTGGCATTGCCCTTGGTTATGGTGACAGGATGTAATACCGTAGGAGGATTTGGCAAGGACTTGTCTAAAGTCGGCGGCACGATTGAAAAAACTGCGGATGAGGTAAAGAATAGCAATGGAAAATAGCAATGGATAAGTTTGTCCGTATTGATGGCTTGGTTGTGCCGCTTGACCGTGCCAACGTGGATACGGACGCGATCATCCCCAAGCAATTTCTGAAGTCGATCAAGCGCACCGGTTTTGGTCCCAACTTGTTTGACGAGTGGCGCTATCTTGACCACGGCGAACCGGGTATGGACAATTCCAAGCGGCCACTCAACCTGGATTTTGTGCTGAACCAGCCACGTTATCATGGTGCGCAGATTTTGCTGGCACGTGAAAATTTCGGTTGCGGTTCATCGCGTGAGCATGCGCCATGGGCGCTAGATGATTACGGCTTCCGCGCCGTCATCGCACCTAGTTTTGCCGACATTTTCTGCAATAACTGTTTCAAAAATGGTTTATTGCCGATTGTGCTGGATGCTGCGAGCGTAGATGACTTGTTTCAGGCGGTGAGCGCGACGCCGGGTTATCACCTGAAGATTGACCTGGAGCAGCAAAGCATTACTGCACCGAATGGGATGGTGTATCGCTTTGAAGTGGATGCCTTCCGCAAAAATTGTTTGTTGAATGGACTGGATGACATTGGGCTGACCCTGCAGCATGTGCGAGAGATCAAGGAATATGAAGCACGGCGTAAACCTGAAGCACCGTGGTTGTTTACCTGATTCAATTGCATAGGCCGAGAAGAAAGTTGAGTTTATGAAAATCGCTATATTGCCGGGTGATGGCATTGGGCCAGAAATTGTTGCACAAGCTGCCAAGGTGCTGGAAGTCTTGCGACGCGAAGGGCTGCCTTTGGAGCTGGAATATGCGCCTATTGGAGGTGCGGGATATGATGCTTCAGGTGATCCGCTACCGGATGCTACGCTAAAGTTGGCAAAGCAGTCAGATGCCGTATTGCTCGGAGCAGTTGGGGGCTATCAATATGACGCTCTGCCGCGCTTACTCCGTCCGGAACAAGGCCTGTTGCGCATTCGTAAAGGGCTTAATCTATTTGCTAACCTGCGCCCGGCGCAGCTGTATCCGGAGTTGGCAAATGCGTCTCCGCTACGTCCGGAAATAGTGTCTGGGCTGGATATCATGATTCTTCGGGAATTGACTGGTGATATTTATTTCGGCCAGCCGCGCGGCATTCGGACGCTCGAAAACGGTGAACGGCAAGGTTTTGATACCATGATATACAGTGAATCCGAGATTTCCCGCGTGGCGCATGTTGGCTTCCAGATTGCCATGAAACGCGCCGGTGAAAATGGCAAGGGGAAAGTGTGTTCGGTAGACAAGGCTAATGTACTGGATACAAGCATGTTGTGGCGTGAAATTGTGACTGCGGTAGCAAAGGAATATCCAGCAGTCGAGCTGTCGCATATGTATGTGGACAACGCAGCAATGCAATTGGTACGGGCGCCCAAGCAGTTCGATGTAATTCTCACCGGTAATATTTTCGGAGACATCCTGTCGGATGAAGCCTCCATGTTGACTGGCTCCATCGGCATGTTGCCTTCCGCTTCGCTGGATGTGAATAACAAAGGTTTGTATGAACCTTGTCACGGCTCTGCGCCAGACATTGCAGGCAAAAATATTGCCAATCCATTGGCGACAATTTTGTCATTGGCAATGATGATGCGCTACACATTTGCACGAGCAGATATCGCACTACGCATCGAATCCGCAGTGCGCAAGACTCTGCAGCTGGGTTTGCGTACTGCGGACATTGCCGAGTCGGGTATGGAGAAAATTGGTACGGATGTGATGGGCGATGCCGTGGTTGCGACGTTATCAAATTAATTTAATGAGGTAGAAGCATGAACAAGAAATACGATGTCGCAATATTAGGTGCGACGGGTGCGGTTGGCGAGGCAATGCTGTCAATTCTGGAACAGCGCAACTTTCCGGTTGGTAAGCTTTTCCCCTTGGCTTCCAGCCGTTCTGCCGGTTCTACGGTGACATTCCGCAACCAGGAAGTTATTGTTCAGGACGTGGAAGGTTTCGATTTTTCGCAGGTGCAGATCGGCTTGTTTTCAGCGGGTAGCAGTGTGTCGGAAAAATATGCGCCTATCGCTGCGGCAGCTGGCTGCGTGGTGATCGATAATACTTCGCAATTCCGCTACGAGGATGACATTCCGCTGGTGGTGCCGGAAGTGAACCCGCATGCCATTGCGCAATACAAGAACCGGGGCATTATTGCCAACCCTAACTGTTCCACCATCCAGATGTTGGTGGCGTTGAAGCCTATCCATGACGCAGTAGGCATAGAGCGCATTAATGTTGCCACGTATCAGGCAGTATCTGGCACTGGCAAGGAAGCCATCGAGGAATTGGCGGAGCAGACACGTGCTTTGTTTAATCATCAGGAAGTGACGGCCGAGGTTTACTCTAAACGCATCGCATTCAACGTGCTGCCGCATATTGATGTGTTTATGGATAACGGTTACACCAAAGAAGAAATGAAGATGGTCTGGGAAACTCGCAAAATCATGGAAGACGAGAGCATCATGGTGAATGCGACTGCTGTGCGAGTGCCGGTGTTCTATGGCCACTCAGAGGCGGTGCATATTGAAACACACAAGAAAATCACGGCGGACGAAGCGCGCGCTTTGTTGGAAAAGGCGCCAGGCGTACAGGTGATGGATAGGCGCGAGTCTGGTGGCTATCCCACTGCCGTCGACGCGGCAGGACAGGATGCTACTCTTGTAGGGCGTATTCGCGAGGATATATCACATCCGCGTGGTCTTGATCTGTGGGTGGTGAGTGATAATGTACGTAAGGGTGCAGCGCTTAACAGCGTGCAGATTGCCGAGATTTTGATTGGAACTTACTTAGCCTGAGCTTTTGCTTGCGCTGATAACCCCATGATGTTATGGTCTTCACGTTAAATATATATTTTATAAAGGTGGCAGTGTGCTGAAATCACTCGTCAAAATATTGGGGTTAGTTATCAGTTTGGTTTTGTCTGGTTTTTCTTGTGCGATGAGCATGGGCGATATTAACGTGGCCAACACCTTGGGTGAGCCCATGAATGTGTTGATAGAACTCGGGACGGCCAGCAAAGATGAAATAAGTAGCCTGTCTGCACGCTTGGCGCCGCCTGAAGTATTCAAGGATGCGGGCTTAGATTATCCATCCGGGTTGCCTCCTTTGAAATTCAAGATTGAGACGAATGCTAATGGCGAACCCTATATTAAGATAACTTCAGTGCAACCGGTTAACGAGCCATTCGTTAATCTATTGGTGGAGTTGGTTTGGTCGTCTGGCAAGCTGTTGAGAGAATACACTTTCCTGCTTGACCCGCCAGGTTATGTCCCAACACAACCCAAGCCGGCAGAAGTGAAGCCAGTAGAGCCGAGCATTGTTGATGTGTCCGAGCTTGAGCCAAAAGGCAAGGAAGCGATAATCAAATCCCCGTTGCCAA
Organism: uncultured Nitrosomonadales bacterium; assembly: GCA_903878125.1. Lineage (GTDB taxonomy): Bacteria > Pseudomonadota > Gammaproteobacteria > Burkholderiales > Gallionellaceae > Nitrotoga. The sequence continues at coordinate 6,012 of CAIRGS010000027.1, forward strand.
GCACTACCCCAATGGTGGATGAAAAAAAAGCTGTTGACGAAATGCCTGCCGCCATTAACAAACCTGTTGTTAACAAACCCAATGAAAGTAGTAATGTTGCTTCCGGCGATATCAAGGTGAAACGCGGCGATAACCTGAGCAAGCTTGCACATCGAATAAAGTCTTCCGAAATTAGCCTGGAGCGCGCGCTGGTCGCTCTTTATCACGCCAATGCTGACGCATTTGATGGCAAAAATATGAACCGTCTGAAAATAGGCAAAATCCTGCATATACCAGAGCAATCGGAGCTGGATAATCTGTCGCAAGTGAAAGCTGTGAAAGAAATTCGCGTACAAGCCGATGATTGGCACGCCTATCGCCAAAAGCTCGCGGCAGCCAGTGGGCTCGCTACAGGGCATGAATCCAGGCAGGAAACTTCCGGTAAAATTAGCACCTCTGTGGCTGATAATGCCCCTGCGGCCAAAGAATCCGTCAAGGAAGTAGTGAGATTGTCCAAGGGTGAAGCACCTGGTGACAAAACATCTGCAGGCGGTAATGCAAAAGCTTTGCATAACAAAATTCATGCTTTGGAAGAAGAAGCGATTTCAAAGAGCAAGGCGCTCCAGGAAAGCAATGAGCGTGTTGTAGCGTTAGAAAAAAACGTCCAAGACTTGCGGCGCCTGATCGATTTGAAGAGCCAGCCACCTGCAGCACAAGTCAAGCCTGTCCAGCACCCAGTCGAAGGTCAGGCTGCAAGTAGACTGAACGAAGCCCAGTCGGGAGTTATGTCACAAGCCCCTGTTGTTGCTTCACAAGTAGCTAATGTTGCTTCTGAGGTCTCAGCCGTCAGCGCAGTAGCGGTCGTTAGCCCGGTGAAGCCAGTCAAGCCAATAATAAAACCCAAGGCCGCTACGCAACCTTCTCTGTTGGAAGTGGTACTCGGTCAACCGCTTTATATGGCGGGCGCGGCGGCTGCACTGCTGGGGCTGGTCGGGCTGGGCTATTCGCGGATCCGGCGCAGTAACGGCAGCAGGGAAAAAGCTAAATTTGATGACAAGCCGATTGAGCATACGATAGGCTTTGCAAGTCAAAATATCAAGTCGGCACCTGCTTCCTCAAGGACTGATGATTTGACTAATGCCATTACCAGGGCCAGCGGTACTAGCCAAGCGCAGGCAGATGATTTTGATCCGATCAGCGGGGCAGATTTGTTCTTGAATTTTGGGCGTGATGAGCAAGCGGAAAAAATTCTGAAAGAGGCGCTAATCAAGAATCCGGCTAATCATCAGATCCACCTCAAGCTATTGTCCATTTATGCGAACCGTAAGGACACGCATTCATTCGCTACCATTGCGCGTCAGTTGCGGGATTCAGGTGATGCGAATGCTTGGGAGCAAGCAGCCATAATGGGCATCAAGCTTGAACCGAACAACCCAATGTATGGTGGCAGTGTAAGTGCGGCAGTAGAGGGATTGCTCGTTGCCGGTCACGCTCCCGATGCAGTTCTTAATGAGGGCAAGACAACTAAACCGCAATCTCCCTTGGATTTTGACCTCGATCAAGATTTTAGTGCACCGCAAACATCAACAGGTAGTACTGAGACAAGTCAGTTGAGCTCTGCCTCAAAGAGTGCAACGATGGATTTTGATGTGACTGGCAGCTATCCGAAATTGTCTTCGTCGAGCACTGGTAAAGTCGAAACGACTCCAATGAGTTTGGATGACTTTATGTTAGATGTGACAACTAATCGTGCTTCAGACCCTGCAATAACTCAAGAAAAAATGGCAGTGGATGCTCCGGCGAATGTCAATGAACATATGGATTTCACGCTGGATTTCCCATCGACAGACAAGAGTGCGGGCAAGGTTGATGTTTCCCCTGTAAAAGCTGTGCCCAAGGAAATAATGGATATCGGTCTGAGCGATATAAGTTTGAATCTGGATAAGCCTGTCGTTCCAGCCCCTGTTCTGTCAGCGGAGGAAAAGGATGCGCAATGGCACGATGCCGCCTCCAAGCTTGATCTCGCCAAGGCCTATCAGGAAATGGGTGATGTCGCAGGCGCACGTGAAATTTTGGAAGAAGTTGTGCGCGAGGGGGGTGAGCAGCATCGAACGGCTGCCGAAGCATTGCTGCAGCAACTGCCTGTGTAATTTGCTTATTGGCACACCGAACGGTAGCCCGCAACTTGCGGTTGCCGTTTTTTTTGAGTTGAGATCATTCAGTGGGATTACTGTCATCAGTGTTGCGAATTGACTACTTATCTGCATCCTTGTTGCAGTCCAGTTGAAATAAAGCGGTTGCAGACAATCTGCGCAACCGATATTTTGAAGTCTGGATTATTAGCAACTCTCTTCACTATTCTTAAAGCTAAATGGAGTTAGATGTACCCTGCCGGTCTTATCCTCCTTTGGATTTATCTCATTATCGCTATTCAATCGTTGCAAGTCACAGAATTGTTGCTTGCAGGTTTTCTACTGCTAGCAATGGCCTATGCTTTGTCCGCTAGCCGCTTGATCACACTGATGGCATGCTACTCACTTTAGGCCGCGCCCTGTTTGTGTTTGCGCTGCTGTGAGAATTGCACTTGGTGTGGAATACGACGGTAGCCAGTATTTCGGTTGGCAAAGTCAAGCCGGTGGCCATACTGTGCAAGATGCACTGCAACTTGCTTTGAGCGGGATTGCCAACGAACTCATTTCAGTCGTCGCAGCCGGTCGTACCGATACCGGTGTACACGCGCAGGAACAAGTAGTGCACTTTAATACCAACGTATCAAGGCCGCTGACTGCTTGGGTACGCGGCGTCAATGCCTTGTTGCCGAAAAGCATCGCTGTATTGTGGGCACATATTGTACCGGAAGAATTTCATGCGCGTTTTTCTGCCCAGGCACGTAGTTACCGCTATCTATTAATCAACCGCTCCGTACGCAATGCCATTCAGCATGGCAAAGCAGGCTGGTTTCATGTGCCACTGAATGTGGGAAAGATGTGTGAAGCCGCGCAGTATTTATTGGGAGAGCATGATTTCAGTGCCCTGCGCGCCGCAGAATGCCAAGCTAAATCACCCATAAAAAACTTGGCGCAACTCGACATTCAAAAGCAAGGCGATACGATAATTTTCGATCTCAGCGCCAATGCCTTCCTGCATCATATGGTGCGCAACATCGTTGGTTGTCTGGTATATATAGGGAAGGGCAAGCACCCGCCGCAGTGGATGCGCGAAGTGCTGGAAGGTCGAGAGCGCAGTCTTGCTGCACCAACCTTTGCGCCAGATGGCTTGTATCTGCGCCGGATTACTTACGATGCAAAATGGGAATTGCCGCAACTTAAGTAGGGTGTGCCGGCGCGCTACATGCGAGTGATATCATGACCACATGATTACCTTGGCTTCTTAATGTAAAGATATTCAGGTTGAAATTTTGTCTATCGTTTGTATGCATTACAATACCGCCTCAATTTTTTATCAGCGCGTTTTATAACTATGACCCGAATCAAGATTTGCGGCATCACGCGTGTGGAAGATGCGCTGGCCGCCGCGCATAGCGGTGCGGATGCGCTCGGGCTGGTATTCTATGATAAAAGTCCTCGTTATGTGACGCCGAAGCAGGCTGCTCAACTGGCAGCTGTGATTCCGCCGTTCGTGACGCTGGTGGGGTTGTTCGTGAATCCCGGCGCAGAAGCGGTGCAAGAGGTATTGCAGCAGGTACCGTTGGATGTGTTGCAGTTTCACGGGGAGGAAGAACCAAAATTCTGCGCGCAGTTCAACCGCCCTTATTTGAAGGCGGTACGAGTCAAATATGGGGTGGATTTGGTACAATGCGCGGCGCGGTATAATGATGCACAGGGCTTGTTGCTTGATGCCTTCATCGAAGGTACGCATGGTGGCACGGGAGTATCGTTCGACTGGACACTGATTCCGCACAATTTGCCCCTGCCAGTAGTTTTGTCCGGGGGCTTGCAAGTAAATAATGTGGCGGATGCAATCAAGCAGGTGCGGCCTTGGGCAGTAGATGTTTCCAGCGGTGTGGAAGCTGCGAAAGGAATCAAGGATGCAGCGAAAATCGCCGCATTCATCAATGAGGTTAAAAAAATTGGCTTATAACTATCCTGACAGCACGGGTCATTTTGGCCCTTATGGCGGTATTTACGTTGCTGAAACTCTAATGGGCGCACTGGATGAATTGCGTGCTGCTTATGAGCATTATTCTGTTGATCCTGAGTTCAAGGCTGAGTTTGCCTATGAGCTGAAGCATTATGTCGGGCGCCCCAGCCCGATTTACCACGCACGGCACTGGTCGAAACGGCTGGGTGGTGCGCAGATTTATCTGAAGCGTGAAGATCTTAATCATACCGGTGCGCATAAGGTGAATAACACCGTAGGACAGGCGTTACTGGCTAAGCGCATGGGCAAGCCGCGAGTGATCGCTGAAACTGGCGCGGGCCAGCACGGCGTAGCGACGGCTACCGTGGCGGCACGTTACGGCATGGAGTGCGTGGTGTACATGGGCGCGGAGGACATTAAACGACAGGCTACTAATGTCTATCGCATGAAGCTTTTGGGCGCTACCGTAGTGCCAGTTGAGAGCGGTTCGAAAACACTCAAGGATGCACTCAACGAGGCGATGCGCGATTGGGTCACCAACATCGAAAATACTTTCTACATCATCGGCACTGTGGCTGGGCCGCATCCATATCCGATGATGGTGCGTGATTTTAATTCAGTGGTAAGCAAGGAATGCGTGGTGCAGATGCCGGAATTGGCAGGGCGTCACCCAGATGCGGTGATCGCCTGCGTGGGCGGGGGCTCGAACGCCATGGGGATATTTCATTCCTACATCGATGTGCCTGGTGTGCAGCTGATCGGTGTAGAAGCGGCGGGCAGTGGCATTGCCAGCGGCCTACATGCAGCCGCACTGACTGCCGGCAAGCCGGGCGTGCTGCACGGTAATCGTACTTATTTGTTGCAGGATGAGAACGGCCAAATCATTGAAACGCACTCAATTTCCGCCGGGCTGGATTATCCCGGTGTCGGCCCGGAACACGCATGGCTTAAAGACAGTGGGCGCGCGCAATATGTAGCCATTGAGGATAGTGAGGCGCTACAAGCTTTTCATGATCTATGTCATTACGAAGGCATTATTCCGGCGCTGGAATCCAGTCATGCTTTGGCCTATGCGGCCAAGATCGCGCCGACGATGGGGCATGATAAAATCCTGCTGGTCAATCTATCCGGACGCGGCGACAAGGACATGGCCACCGTAGCGCGGGTTTCTGGTATTGAACTGTAACCTTTTCTGGAATCACTTTGCAGGTATCCCATGTCACGCATTCAGACCACTTTTGAAAAACTTAAGCAGCGCGGCAGCAAGGCACTGATTCCCTTTATTACGGCAGGTGATCCCAATCCGCAAATTACTGTTTCGCTGATGCATGCGTTGGCAGAGGTGGGTGCAGACATTATTGAAATTGGCGTGCCATTTTCCGACCCAATGGCGGATGGCCCAACTATACAGCGCTCTTCGGAGCGGGCACTCAAGCATGGCGTGGCGTTGCATGACGTACTCGATATGGTGGCGAAATTTCGCGCCACGGATGCGAGCACGCCCGTAGTGCTGATGGGTTATGGCAATCCTATCGAGGCAATGGGCTGGGAACGCTTCGCTACGCGCTGTGCGGAAGTGGGAGTAGACGGCGTGCTGACGGTGGATTTTCCGCCGGAAGAAAGCCACGAGGCATTCGGTCACCTGCATCGCCATGGCGTGGATCCCATTTTTTTGCTTGCACCCACTACATCCGATGCGCGCATCGCGCAGGTGGCCAAACTGGCGCGCGGTTACGTGTATTACGTGTCGCTTAAGGGCGTAACCGGGGTGGGGCAACTGGACTTGTCAGCGATAGCACAGAAAATTCCTCACATTCGACAGTATATCGGCCTGCCTATAGGCGTAGGCTTTGGTATCCGTGATGCAGACACAGCGCGAGCAGTTTCAAAGCTGTGCGACGGCGTGGTGGTTGGCAGTCGCATCGTGCAGGAAATTGAGGACTCGAACGAAGAGTCTGTAATCCCCAATGTTGCACGGTTGGTTAAGGAGTTGCGCTTGGCAATCAATCAGGCCTAGAAGGAGGATTGCATGAGTTGGTTTCAGAAATTATTGCCCCCAAAAATCAAGCGTAGGGAGTTGGGGGAAGAGAGCAAGAAAAATGTGCCAGAAGGGCTGTGGCACAAATGTCCATCATGCCAAGGGGTGCTGTATTACTCTGATTTGGAGAAAAACAAAAGTGTTTGCCCCAAGTGCAATCATCATCACCGTGTTACCGCGCGCACTCGGCTGAACTGGCTATTGGATGCTGAGGGGCGTTTCGAAATTGGTGCTGAAGTGCAGCCGCTGGATACGCTGAAATTTAAAGATAGCAGAAAATACAGTGAGCGTCTGACTGCGGCGCAACGTGACACGGGAGAGAGTGATGCGCTGGTGGTCATGCAGGGAAGTGTGCATGCCATTCCGCTCGTGGCGGCAGTGTTTGAATTCAGCTTCATGGGCGGCTCCATGGGTTCGGTAGTGGGCGAACGCTTCGTACGCGGTGTGCAGCTCGCTACCGAACTGAAAGCCCCTTTCGTGTGTTTTGCCGCCAGCGGGGGGGCGCGTATGCAAGAAGGATTGTTGTCGTTAATGCAAATGGCAAAAACCTGTGCCGCACTGACCCAATTGAGCGCAGAAAAATTGCCATTCATTTCGGTGCTAACCGATCCGACCATGGGCGGCGTGTCCGCCAGTTTTGCTTTCATGGGGGATGTGGTAATTGCCGAGCCCGGTGCAATGATCGGCTTTGCCGGTGCGCGGGTAATTCAGCAGACGGTGCGCGAGACGCTGCCGGATGGCTTTCAGCGCGCGGAATTTTTATTGGAACATGGCGCTATTGATATGATTGTGGATCGTCGCCAAATGCGCGACCAGCTCGCTACGCTAATTACGCTGCTTACCAAGCAGCCGACGGTTATGGCATTGGATGGCTCTGATGCAAATGTGGCCATAGATTAGTGTAGGTCTATAATATGCTATGCAATAGATTTGATCATCATCCCAGCTGCTACGATTGCTGACAGAACAGCAAAACTTATTTGCAACTGGAGCCCCGCCAGCCGAGAAGAAATTAACCTTCCAACCATCATTCCTGCAAAGGCGCCAGCACAAAACGGTATCGCAACTACCCAGTTCAAGGCGCCAGAGGTAGCGCTGAACAGGACGCCTGTTAGTGACACCAGCGCGATGACTGTCAAGGACGTGGCGACGACGGACTGAGTGACCAAATCCGTATAGCGTTGCAAAGCTGGAACAATCACAAAGCCGCCTCCCACACCCAACAAGCCAGAGAATAATCCCGCGATGCCTCCAGATATTGCCAAGGCGCGTGCACAGCGAGTGGTCCAGGCGAACTGGCCGCTATTGGCATTTCGAACACATGCGAACTTTTGGATGTTGCCCTCTTCATTATTAGTTGAATGGTCTGTAGCCTGGCTGAAAGTCCGATACGCAATGAAGAACAAGACGATGGAAAACAGGATGGTTAGCCATCGGTTGTCAAGTCTGTGCGCAAGCCATACACCGACAGGCGACAAGAACATGCCGGTAACGGACATCAACATTGCTGCTCTATAGCGAACGATACCTGCGTTCAAACCGGCTGCCGCTCCCAAAGCGGCAGCCAGCCCTACTGCTAATAAACCAACTGGCCCTGCTTGGGCAACGCTAAGCTGCAGGCCGAATACGAGCAGCGGAACTGCCAATATCCCGCCCCCGGCACCAGTCAGTCCCATTATTGCGCCAACAGCCAAGCCTAACCCCAGTTCGATTATCATTGTCGCCTCTTATTGAATTGCACGCCGCATATCACTGTAGTCATCGCCATTCGTATACGCGGCTCCGGGAAAATCACATTAGACTACTGTGCGTTTGTGAGCGCTTGAATGCCTATCGTGGATTTCGAAAATTGCCATGCCGGCAAGCATGGCGACGACAAAGATCAGTGCCTTGCTCCCACCGATGGCAAGCGAAGCCACCGCTGGGCCAGGGCAATAACCAGTCAAGCCCCAGCCGACTCCAAACGCCAATCCGCCCAAAACTAGTCGTCTGTCAATCTGGCGTGCAGTGGGCAAGCGCATAGTGCCACCTAGCAACGCTTTCGGGCGAGTGTTGGCAAAATGAAATGCGATCGACGCAATCAGAATGGCACCGCCCATTACGAATGCCAACGATGGATTCCATGCGCCAGCAATATCCAGAAAGCCAATCACTTTGGCCGGGTTCGTCATGTCGGACAAAATCAGACCAAGACCAAATATCAAGCCTGTGATAAATGCCATTAAAACTTGCATCGTAATCTCCTTAAGCAATCAGGTGGCGAGTGATAAAGACCGTGACAAAACCGGCCAACATGAACAAGGCAGTAGCTACCATCGAGCGCGGTGAAAGCCGCGAAAGACCACAAACACCATGTCCACTGGTACAACCTGAACCATAGCGGGTGCCTATTCCCACCAGCAATCCAGCCATAATCAGAGACGTAGCGTCGGCATCAATACGGACCGCAGGAAGAGGCGTGGCTACGCTAAAAGCGAAAGGCGAAAAAATGAGGCCTGCTACAAAAGCGATCCGCCACCCAATATCACCTTTTATCGGTCGTAGCAGCCCACTCACAATACCGCTGATACCCGCGATTCGTCCGTTAAGCAAAAGGAGCATTGCTGTAGCCAGACCAATTAGTACGCCACCAGCCAAGGATGACCAAGGGGTGAAATTTGTCCAGTCGATAGTCATTTCTTTCCTCGCTTACCTGGTTTACAGAATTGCTCATACAACACTGCCATGACGGCCATCGCTTCCTTGCTGGCAATGGAATAAAAGATCTGTTTGCCGTCTCGACGGGTAGTAACTAACTGTTCTTCACGCAGGACAGTCAATTGTTGAGAAAGTGTCGGTTGCTTAATGTCTAGTATGCTTTCCAAGTCGCTGACACAATGCTCACCTTGGGTTAGCTGGCATAACAATAGCAAACGGTCTGGGTTGGCCAAGGCCCTTAGTAGCCCGCAAGCATCAGTTGCGGAAGCGTGCAATGCATTCAGATCAATTTTTTCAGTTTTGATACCCATCCATTCATCCTTTTATAACAAGAATATCTTTTTATAATTATACATAAATATATTATATTGCAAAATATATTGTTATTGGGATCGCGTTGAGTGCTATATTTGACTAGCTCAACCCGATAAACAGCTTATTTAGAATCAATAGTGGCAAGTAATAATTTTAATTATCTTCTTATCAGAACAAGTCGCATATTTGTGACTGGTGGTGCGTTCCAGCAAAACCATTACAGTGGTGCGTTCCAGCAAAACCATTACAGTGGTGCGTTCCAGCAAAACCATTACAGTGGTGCGTTTCAGTAATACCATTTCCGTTCGCGGTGAGTTTGTCGAACCGTTAGCACAGCACCAATACCGGCCTTCGACAATGCTTTCAGTCCTGAGCAAAGTCGAAGGGTCAGTCCGCACGGATTGTTTGTAATTGTTTTAACGGAACGATCTACTAGATCGTTTGCAAAAAATTCAAGTTAAAGGTGCCGCCATGATCTTTCGTCAGTTGTTTGAGCCGTTATCAAGTACCTATACCTATTTGCTTGGCTGTGAGGAAACGGGGCAAGCGGTCCTCATTGATCCTGTTATCACCTCGGTCGATCGTGATCTGGCCGAAATCAGACGGCTAGGATTGACGCTGGCCTATAGTCTGGATACCCATATTCATGCAGATCACATCACCGCCGCCCGCGAACTAAAAATTAAAGTGGGAAGCAAGATAGCGATGCCCGCTATAGATCGATTGCCTTGCGCAGATGTGGGGATTGAAGAAGGAACGCCGTTTAACGTGGGTAGCATCCAATTGCATCCGCTGCATACCCCCGGACATACTGTCGGACATTTTGCCTATCTGTCAGGCGACCGGATATTCACCGGTGATTCGCTGCTAATCGAGGGATGTGGCCGCACCGATTTTCAGAACGGCGACGCGGATGCGCTATACAAAAGCGTCAGAGAAAAGCTGTTTTCTTTACCGGACGAGTTTCTTGTTTATCCCGGCCATGATTACAAAGACAGGCGTGTTTCTTCCATCGCGCAGGAAAAAAAACGAAATCCTCGCCTAGGCGGAGAGCTCACGCTGGCGCAATTCAAGGAAATTATGGCGAACCTCAATTTGCCCTACCCTAAGTTCATTGATTTTGCAGTGCCGGGAAATAAGCTGTGCGGCGTTTGCCCAGATCATCTGCCTGAAAATCTTGAGAAATATTGCGGTCAGATGACCGGTAGTCCACAAGGATAACGGGCACCGAATTGTAAAGGCGGGAGCGGTGAGATGTTGGGCTTCTTTTCATTCAATCCAACCGGGCTGGGAAGTTTGTGGAAAGAATGCGGTGTACGATGGGCGTGTCAAAGGTAACAATGTTAACTGTGCATGTTAGAAACCAACCTGCTATGTATAAATATTCATATGGACGACATTAATTTCATTAGCCCCATACTGGGAATGGTAGTCGGGCTATTTCTGGGATTGGCTAGCGCGGGCGGCGCTACCCTTGCTGTGCCGTTGTTGGTGTTCGGTTTAAACTTGGGGATAGCTCAGGCTGGGCCGATAGCCCTGCTATCCATAACGCTATCTGCTGGTATTGGCGCCCTAAGTGGGTTGAAAGAAAAAGTTCTTCGCTACAAGGCTGCCGTCTTCATGTCGAGCTTCGGTGTGCTATTTTTCCCACCGGGACTTTGGCTGGCACAGAAAATCCCCAACACGGCTCTGCTCTTCCTTTTTGGCACCCTTCTACTCTTCATCTCTATTCGCCTATACGTTGAGGCAATACGCGAAGCGCGTGGCATCCCAAATAAAAATATCGCACCGTCACCCTGCCAACTAAATGAATCAATTGGCGCCCTGGTCTGGACATCACCATGCGCTATGGCGTTAGCAATGGCTGGGATGGTCGCAGGTTTTTTGTCGGGTCTGCTGGGTATCGGTGGAGGATTCATCATCGTGCCAGCGTTAAAAAAATATTCCAACTTGCCCATGAAGTCGGTTTTTGCCACCTCCCTGGGGGTGCTTGTAATCACCTCCGGGGTCGGCACACTAATGTCGGCCATGAATGGAAACATACCGTGGGTAATCGCCATGCCTTTTGCGGTAGGCACAATATTTGGCCTACTCGTCGGCAAAATACTGGCAAAAAGATGTGCCGGCTCTGGGATTCAGCAGCTGTTTTCGATCGCTGCTTTTATGGCTGCATTGAGCCTCATCTATAGAAGTGCCTTTTAATCTACGGATTACACATGCCACCCGCCATCGACTGGAGCCGCTTTTCCCCTGTTAACGCCATCGTAGGTGGAGCTATGAGGTGCCCCAATATGCTACCAAGAATAGCTAACGCCAGCCCAAGATTGATTGCTGGCGGATTCTGTTTGATGACGGCTGGGCTATCGCTGGATTATGTCCCGGCTCCGCCATTGTCGCGGTAAGCGCAGGGTATCCTAAGGTCCTGGTTTTTACGGTTGCCATGCTTGCGGGTATGCTAATAATTTTTTCATCTGTATGTACATTGCCTACAACTAAAAAAGGAGATGCACCATGGAAATAAAGACACTGACTTCGACGCTTTCGGTATCTTCACAAATAGCGGCCACCGATTTACCCCAGATCGTTCAGGCTGGTTTCAAGGCCATCATCTGTAACCGACCCGATGACGAAGGAGCGGATCAGCCAGGATTCCACGAAATAGAGGCGGCCGCAGCTCTCCTGGGCCTCCCAATTCGTTACCTGCCCGCGGAACCAGGCAAGGTTACCGACCAGCAGGGGGTATCCTTTGGTCAACTGATGGATGAGCTACCTAAACCGATATTGGCATACTGCCGCACGGGCATGCGATCAACCACGATGTGGGCACTCTCTCAGGCGGGGAAAACACCCCTACCACAAATCATCGAAGCCTCCACCAAGGCTGGTTTTGACTTACACAGTTTGGTTCGCCAGATCACTAATGGCGGAAAAACGCCAATAGAAGTTTCGGACGCTTCTCACGAGATTGTTATTGTTGGTGGCGGAGCAGCCGGCATCGCAGTAGCAGCAAGCCTGTTGGCGCGTAGCCCTAACTTGGACATTGCGATCATCGATCCCGCAGATGTTCACTATTATCAACCAGGGTGGACCATGGTGGGTGCAGGCATTTTTGAGGCAGGTTTCACTGCGCGCACCATGGCTGCAGTATTGCCTCGTGGAGTAAGCTGGATCAAGTCTGCCGTGGCGGCATTCGAACCAGAACGAAATGCGGTCATCCTGGATGGATGTCGAGTCGTCAACTACAAACAGTTGGTGGTGTGCCCCGGCCTGAAACTAGACTGGCACGGTATCGAAGGATTGCCAGAGACGCTCGGTCGAAATGGGGTCACCTCCAACTACCGCTATGACCTCGCGCCCTACACATGGCAACTCGTTCAAAAATTACAAAGCGGGAGGGCTATATTTACACAGCCGCCCATGCCCATAAAGTGCGCAGGCGCGCCTCAAAAAGCCATGTACCTGTCAGCCGATCACTGGCGACATGCGGGTCATTTAAAGAACATCGAAATTGATTTTTGCAATGCCGGTGCAGTTCTTTTTGGAGTCGCGGATTACGTGCCGGCGCTGATGGAATACATCAAAATGTACAATATCCATCTAAATTTTGGGCAGACACTGGTGTCTATCGATGGCTCAACCAAGCAGGCAACCTTTAGCCAGTCAAAGCCAGATGGAACCAAGGAGCTAGTCACTCGGGAATTCGATATGATTCACGTAGTGCCACCGCAAAAGGCACCCGATTTCATTAGAGTCAGCCCGCTTGCCGATGCAGCGGGTTGGGTAAATGTCGATCCAGGCACATTGCGCCACAAAAACTACCCCAACATTTTCGCTTTGGGTGATGCCGGGAACACTCCAAATGCCAAAACAGCCGCAGCAGCACGGAAACAGGCTCCGGTAGTTGCACACAATCTTCTGGTTGTCCGAGGTGAGGCCAAAGGCGATGCCATATACGACGGTTACGGCTCTTGCCCACTCACGGTGGAACGCGGCAAAATTGTACTGGCCGAGTTTCTCTATGGCGGAAAGCTTGCACCCAGCTTCCCCAAGTGGTTAATTGATGGCACACAGCCCTCAAGGCTGGCCTGGTATCTCAAAGAACGGATCATGCCACCCTTGTACTGGAACGCCATGCTAAAGGGGCGAGAGTGGCTAGCCAAACCAGAATTAGTGGGCTAGCGAAAAATTATGGGGCCAGAGAATTAAAAGGGTCGGAGAATTAAAAGGGTCGAACACGACAGGTGTCAGGTCTAGCTATGTAGTACATTGCTAGACCTGACACATGAGCTTCCACGCAACCGCGTTCTTTCCTTGCTGTCATTCCGAAACGAAGTGAGGAATCTTACGCACACCACAAAATTTCTCCTTTCAAGCGTTGGGATGTTGGGCTTTATTTCATCCGACCCATTCTACTTGGCTGGGAAGTTTGTGGAAAGAATGCGGTACGATTGTGATCGCATGCATGGTGGGCTCGCCTTCGCAGTTTGATCGCTATGAAAGAGACAATAAACCTGCCATGCATGTGCTGTTTCGGAGCAGGCAATACGCCCTTCTTTATTGAAATGTAACGGAGTTTTGAGGGGAGAGCTCAGAGTCCGACCTATTGAATTTTTTGTCGGAAAATTTTACAAAATTGATTGCGCAATGGATTATTTTATTTGTAACAAATTGAATTGCATAATATTATGTATTTTGGCACGATACATGCTTAAGTAGATTGCGTGCAATAAATATTGGAGGTAAGTAATGAAATCTAAACAAATCCTAGCAGTGGTCAGCTTAATCAGCCTTGTGATGGGGAGTCACTCAGCTCTGGCGGAAACGATTGTTGTCAACTATGCAGGTTCAGCTAACTTCGGTAGTGGTGGCGTTGGTTATTACAATGGTTCAATCGCTCCCAATCCTTCCCCCAGTTCGAATCTTGTCGGCGTTGGCATCGGCGGTGACAGTTTCACGTCGACAAATTTTACATATGACTTTTCCGCCTCCGGCCAATTCAATACGTGGTGCGTTGACATTTACCATTGGTTGAGCGGTGGCAGCGTTACATATACAGTTGACTCAGGAGCTAATCTTGCCATTTCATTAACTACTTTACGTTCGGGGACTCCGGATGGCACGACGCGAGTGACTCAACTGGGTCAATTGGCTAATCAAGTGTATAGCTCTGTCGATACAAAAGATGAGTCAGCAGCCTTTCAATTGGCCGTATGGGCAATTACTTACGGGGCAACTGAAGCAGGAATCTATCGCATCAATTCGTCAAACCTGGGCTTCAAGGTGGATAGCGTAACAGCGGCTTCGACCTATGGACTCATGGCCGACACGTGGCTGCAAAACCTGGGTACAGCAGGCAACACTGGAAATTACAAGCTCACGTACTTGAATGACGGCACTGCTAACAATACGCAAGACATGGTTGTTTTCACGGCTTCTCTTCCAAAATTGTCCACTGTTCCCGAACCCGCCACCCTTGCCCTTCTCGGCCTCGGCCTAGCTGGACTTGGATTCAACAGACGCAAATCCGGTAGGCTGGGTTGAATCTCTGCGGGTAAATTTCCCACCGCTTGCGACGCATAGATAACATTGCAATAAAAATCTATGATTTTCGAGCAATTCGTCACAATACCCCGCTCATGAGGCGGGGGGTGTTTATTACTTTAAGGCTACGCTGAACAAGCCTTGCATATCCAAGATTCCCATTACGAAATATGCGTGATTGTGCGAAAAGGCAAGTTTAACCCGCTTTGTTTTGTCCTTTCAGGCTTTTTTTGGGCTTTTCGCCCGCCATTTGCCTGCTATGGGCCCACCTGTGCCATCAATCTATGTCGAGACAAATAAATATTCGCCAATGCCAGCGCTGTGAATGCGCGACCGGCATTCTTGGCTAAACCACGGTCGCGTACTTTGGGAAAACTCCACAGCGCGGAAGGTTGGGTTGAATGAAATGAAGCCCAACATCTCACGCACGCTTGGTTTGGTAGCAGGCACAAATGTGCTTGTCTTTTGCCAGTCGCCGGAAGAATCCGGCTTTATGTGCCCCCCGCTGAATCGGCACGTCGGCAACGCATCTGTTCGTCCACCCCTTGTGATGTTCGGCTTCATTTCATTCAGTCCAAGCTACCGGGCTGAAAATTCTGGTGTTTATGGATGAGAGCTAGCTCATATATTTTAGTAAATCGGTTTGATGTGCGATAACTTTCCAAGCACCTTGCCTTTGATGAAATGCCGTAGATGATCGTATAGAAACGGCTTCTACCTTTCCATCAACTTCATTCTCACCAATCTCGACACAGGTAATCAAAGCCATATCACTGCCGATCACAGTATGCAGTTGTTGTGGATTAACTCGTCCTCCAAGCCTTATCGCTGCAACGGAATTCCACATCTGCTCTATCATATTCCAGCCGACTAAATATAGACCATCCGGACCCATGTAGGTGACGTCCTCGGCATGAGACCAAACGTCTTTCATCGGCTGGCTGTTACCCGTGAATAGGATATTAAGGGCAGCATAAAAATTATCGATTGCCACTGCTATGGCTTGCTCGTTGGTCATTATCACAATCTCCTACACTCGTAACTGGTGGACAGAAGTCTACTTCGCAGCACAAAGGAGGGCAAGCAAAATCAATTAGGTCAGACGTTTGCAGTAACTACAATTTAGCTAGCGGGTTAAAGCGTGGTTGGGCTGAATGAAATGAAGCCCAACATCTCACCGCTCATCAGACGAGCACAACGGGGCAAATCCAGATGCTCCGTTTTTTCCTAGCTCTGCATAAAACGTTCGAGCAACGGCACAAGTCCCAATCTTGCTACAATTAGCGCCTGCAATAAATCACGGAATTAATCATGTGCGGAATAATTGGTGCAATAGCGCAGCGCAATGTCGTCCCTATTCTTTTGCAAGGGCTGCAACGTCTGGAATATCGGGGCTATGACTCGGCTGGGTTGGTGGTGGTCGAGAACAATGAGTTGCAACGCATCCGCAGCACGGGGCGCGTTGCGGAATTAACTACGCGAAGCGCTGCTACCAGCGGTCACATCGGCATTGCACATACACGTTGGGCTACTCACGGCGTGCCCAGCGAACGTAACGCGCACCCGCATTTGAGCAGCAATCTCATTGCCGTGGTGCACAACGGCATTATCGAAAACTATGAAGAGCTGCGCACGCGCCTGACAGCGGAAGGCTCGGTATTCACATCCGACACCGACAGCGAAGTCATCGCCCATCTTATTAATAGCTACTATGCGCGCGGCAACAGCTTGTTGGTTGCAACTCAGGCGGCGCTTGCCGAGTTGGTGGGCGCTTATGCCATCGGCGTAGTAGCAGCGGACAATCCGAGCCAGCTAATTTGTGCGCGCAAGGGTAGTCCGTTGTTGTTGGGAGTGGGAGTTGACGAGCATTTCATTGCATCGGATGTGTCAGCGTTGTTGCCGGTGACAAAAAACGTGGTGTATCTGGAAGAGGGCGACGTGGCCGAAATCAGCTTGCACGCCTACCGGATTTTCGATGCCAAGGGTCAGGCGGCGGAACGTCCGGTACACGTCAGTAAACTGACTAACGCGAGCATGGAGTTGGGCGAATATCGGCACTACATGCAGAAGGAAATTCACGAGCAGCCGCAAGCGCTCGCGGATACGTTGGAAGGGGTATGTAACAGCCAGTCGCTGGTACCCGGCATTTTCGGTGCCGAGGCCGCCGCTGCATTCGAACAGGTTGAAAGTATCCTCATTCTCGCTTGTGGCACCAGTCACCATGCGGGGCTAGTGGCGCGCTACTGGCTCGAAGAAATCGCCGGCATCCCATGTACCGTGGAAATCGCCAGCGAATATCGCTACCGCGTGAGCGTGCCTAATCCCAAGGCGCTAGTTGTTACCATTTCTCAATCGGGTGAAACCGCCGATACTCTGGCTGCTCTCAATCATGCCAAGGCATTGGGTCACCCGCATACTCTGTCCATCTGCAATGTGCCGGAAAGCGCGCTGGTCAGGCTCTCCAAGCTACACTTCCTGACGCGCGCGGGGCCGGAAATTGGGGTCGCTTCAACCAAAGCATTTACTACGCAATTAGCGGCTTTGTTCCTGCTTACGCTGGTTCTCGCCAAGCTGTGTGGCAGGTTGAGTGCAGAAGAAGAACAGCGCCACTTGCAAGCGTTGCGCCATTTGCCCAGCGCAGTTCAATTGGTATTGAAACTCGAACCCGACATTACGCGGATGGCCGAGCGCTTTGCTGACAAGCGCCATGCTCTGTTCCTGGGGCGCGGGCTGCACTATCCCATCGCACTTGAAGGTGCGCTTAAGCTCAAGGAAATATCTTATATTCACGCCGAAGCTTATCCTGCCGGTGAATTAAAGCATGGGCCATTAGCCCTGGTGGACAAGGACATGCCGGTTATCGCCGTTGCCACTAACGACGCATTGCTGGAAAAGCTCAAATCCAACCTACAAGAGGTGCGCGCACGAGGTGGCGAGCTGTATGTGTTCGCCGATGCGGGTACGCGTTTTCATTCGAGCGAGGGTGTGCATCTAATGCAAATGCCCGAGCATGTCGGATATTTAAGCCCTATTCTTCACACCGTCGCGCTGCAACTGCTGGCATATTACGTGGCATTGCAAAAGGGAACTGATGTCGACAAGCCACGCAATCTAGCCAAATCTGTCACGGTAGAGTGATGAGTCAGAGAGTGATGCTTGTTTCGCATCTGCCCATTACCATGGGGTTATTCCAGGATGGCGGTTATCGCTGTATTCAATCAGAAGGGCGGGGTGGGCAAAACCACCACCTGCCTCAATCTTGCCGCTGCGCTGGCCAGGGGGCAGCGGCACCCCATCGCTCTCGATCTTGATCCTCAAGGGCATTTAACCTTGGCCTGTGGGCTGAAGGATGCCACTTTACCTGATGCTGGCATGGCTGCTTTTTTTCGGCTGGGCACTCCGCTGGCCAATCTTCTGCGCGATACGCCGGCTGGCTGGCAGATCGTTTCCTCATCGCTCGAACTGTCCAAGATCGACGCGCTTTTTGGTAGCGACCCCAAAGCTGCAACCCTGTTGAAAAAAGGTCTGAGTGCAGATCTGGCACTCACCGGTGCGCCGATCCTGATTGATTGTTGCCCCATGTTGGGCGTGCTGACACTTAACGCGTTGCTCGCCTCGGATCGAGTGCTGATTCCGGTTGCGGCGGATTTTCTCTCGCTGCAAGGCGTACATCTCCTGGATTCCGCACTTAATGTGCTGCAGATCAAACTCAAACGATTATTCGAGCGCCGCATTGTGGTGACCCGCTTCGATTCGCGACGTAAACTTTCGTATGACATTTTTGACAAACTTCGGGACCGTTACGGTTCAGTGGTATGCAATACGCGCATTAGTGAAAATGTTTCGCTTGCCACCAGCCCCATGCATGGCAAAGATGTCTTCGCTTACGCCCCGCATAGTCCCGGCGCTGCGGATTACGGGGCGTTAACGGGAGAGTTGATTAAAAGCGGATTTTTTGAAGAAAGAGTGGTAGTTTGATTTTCAACCAGGACGATTTAATACGAATTAATTATTGCTGTAATGCCTCACTCCGCCAGCTTCCACTTCACCATTTCACTTGCTCTCAACGGCACTAATTGATGCTCGCCAAATCCGACTGTTGCGGGCACTTGCCATTCCTGCTTGCGCAAGGTAATGCTCTGAGCGTTACGCGGCAAACGATAAAAATCAGCGCCATAAAAACTGGCAAATCCTTCCAATTTGTCTAGCGCCCCGACCTGTTCGAAAACTTCTGCATAGAGTTCGATGGCGGTGTGGGCGGTGTAAATGCCGGCGCAGCCGCAAGCGGATTCTTTGGTATGTTGTGCATGCGGGGCGCTGTCGGTGCCGAGGAAGAATTTTTTGCTGCCACTGGTGGCCGCCGCAAGCAATGCTTCGCGATGTGTCTCGCGCTTCAACACGGGCAGGCAGTAATAGTGCGGATGGATGCCGCCGATGAGCATGGCATTGCGGTTGTATAGCAGGTGGTGCGCGGTGATGGTGGCGGCGATATTATCCGGCGCGCTTTCTACAAACTGTATGGCGTCAATCGTGCTGATATGTTCGAACACCACGCGCAAATCGGGTAGGTCGCGCAGCAGCGGTTGCAGCACGCGGGTTATGAATACTGCCTCGCGGTCGAACACGTCTACCGCTTTATCTGTTACTTCGCCATGCATAAGCAGCGGCATACCACAATGCTGCATTTCTTCTAGAGCGGGATAGGTCTTGCGGAGGTCAGTGACGCCGGAATCAGAGTTGGTGGTGGCGCCTGCAGGATAATATTTAACTGCATGCACGATGCCGCTTTGCTTTGCTGTTCGGATTTCTTTCGCCGTCGTGTTGTCGGTCAGATATAAAGTCATCAATGGTTCGAAATGCAAACCCGCAGGTAACGCGGCGAGGATGCGCGCGCGGTAAGCCTGCGCCTGTTCGGTGGTTGTAACCGGTGGGCGGAGGTTGGGCATGATGATGGCGCGGGCGAATTGGCGCGCGGTGTCGGGCAGCACGGAGTGCATTAACGACTCATCGCGCAAGTGCAGGTGCCAGTCGTCGGGGCGGGTTAATTTTAGTTCCATGGAAGATATTGTATCCGAATGTCAAAATGAGGTGAGCCCTGGATTAAGCTGAGGACTTGAGTGAAAGCGCGCGTTGGTATAGTTCGTTACGTCCTGCCCCAGTAATACGCACAGCGAGCTGTACCGCCTGTTTGAGCGGCAATTCATGCAACAGCGCGGCCAATACATGTTCAGCGTCTGCATCCAACCCTTCCTGTTGCGCTGTCGCGGCGCCGGAAACCAGTAATACGAATTCGCCCCGTTGACGGTTGGTGTCACCATTCAGCCAAACCAGCGCCTCGGCGAGGGAGCATTGTTGAATGCTCTCGAAAAGCTTGGTGATTTCGCGCGCAAATACAATTTGTCGATCATCGCCGAAAACGCTTTGCAGGTCAGTCACGCATTCCAGTATGCGATGCGGGGCTTCGTAAAATATCAGGGTATAGGGTAAGGGGATCAGTTCTTGTAACGCGCGGCAACGTGCAGCTGATTTATTGGGCAGGAACCCATAAAACAGGAAGTGCGGTGCGGCCAGACCGGCGGCGGACAGGGCCGCCAATGCGGCGTTTGCTCCGGGGATGGGGATCACGCGGTAACCGGCAGCGCGCACTTCTGCCACCAATATAGCGCCGGGGTCGCTTATCGCCGGAGTGCCTGCGTCGGATACCAGGGCAACTGACTGACCTCGGGCCAGCAGCACGATCACTTTTTCTGCCGCCGCCCGTTCGTTGTGCTGGTGCAATGCCATTAACCGATTTGCCGCAATGGAATAATGCATCAGCAGATTCGCAGTATTGCGCGTGTCTTCAGCGGCAATAATATCCGCAGATATCAGCACATCCAACGCACGCAAACTGATATCCCGCAAATTCCCAATTGGGGTTGCAACCACATATAATGCACATTCCAATTTTTGTTTTTGCCCGCTATGCACTGCACTTCCTCGTATTGTTGCTTGTTAGCTGCCGTACTATACGTGAGCGTGGAAGGCTGTGCCACTCCCAAAAAAAGCCGCAGGTTCGGCCATCCCGTTTTTGAAATTTGACGAGGATGATTTGCTCGCTTGCCAATCCACCATCCAAGCCTGAAATGGAATATTTTTATGCGCTCGCCGTCGAACCCTTTCACTTGATGCAAAAATCAGTGTCGCCGCGAGTATGAGTACACGCGGCGCCCAGGCCGAACAGTTGGCGGCACAATTCCTGCAGCGTCATGGCCTCAAGTTGCTGCAACGAAACTATAGCTGCCGTTATGGCGAAATTGATCTGATTCTGCAAGATGGCGACACGCTGGTATTTGCCGAGGTGCGTTTGCGTAGCCGTAGCGATTTCGGCGGTGCTGCGGCCAGCATTAATGCGACCAAGCAGGCTCGACTGATACACACCGCTCAGCATTACATTGCCACACTGAGCCGTACCCCGCCTTGCCGTTTTGATGCGCTGTTGTTTGATACGTTGGATAGCGCTCGACTGGAATGGATCAAGAATGCTTTTACCGCCTGATTTCGGGTAACATTCGCATTTATCGCAACGGATTTTTGGCACTGTGGATGATCAGCAGAATCCGTCAGCACTTGGACGACATATTAGTGAGAGGGACCATGCGTTATTTAAATTACCTGTTGATGGCTATCGTGTTGGGCGCGATGCAAGGGTGCTTTCCGATAGTTGCTACGGGTGTCGGCGCGGGTGCGTTATTATCATCAGATCGCCGTACTGCCGGCATTATTATTGAAGACCAA
>CAIRGS010000028.1 GCA_903878125.1 uncultured Nitrosomonadales bacterium
CTTGTGGCGGTATTCGCACAGATCAACGATGCTGCAAATGCCACATTTTGGCTTTCGCGCTTGACAAACATAGCGTCCATGCAGGATTAGCCAATGGTGTGCATCATGTTTGAATTTATCGGGTACGAACTTTAGCAGTTTTTGTTCCACTTCCAGCGTGGTCTTGCCGAGGGCAAGGGCGATGCGGTTGGATACGCGGAAGATGTGTGTATCCACTGCGATGGTGGGTTGACCGAAGGCAGTGTTGAGCACTACGCTTGCGGTTTTGCGTCCTACGCCCGGCAGAGCTTCCAGCGCCTCGCGTGTTTGCGGCACTTTGCCATCATGATTTTCCAATAACAATCGGCAGGTTTGAATAATGTGTTTTGCCTTGGTTTTGTAAAGACCGATGCGATGCACATAGCTGCGCAATTTTTCTTCGCCTAGTTCGAGAATGCTCTGTGGTGTGTTAGCCACCGGGAATAATTGCCGGGTAGCGGCATTTACGCTGATGTCGGTAGCTTGCGCAGAGAGGATCACCGAGATCAATAGCTCAAATGCTGAGCGGTATTCCAGCTCAGTGGTAGGGTGCGGATTGGCTGCTTGCAGGCGTAGGAAAATTTCCTGGCGTTTTGCTGGGTTCACGAAGTGGCCTCACATGAGCAAAATCGGGCTGCGTAGTCGTTGCTCATAATGGATGATCTTGCATAAGGGATTCTGCAACTTCTGAGACCGGTATCCGAAAAGCGAAAAATTGTTTTGTTTTGATACTGCATGCCCAGTTTTTCAGAGTCTGGCTAATATTTTACATGACAACGGCTGGGTCGTTGGAGACTGAAGTAACAAATACGTTTTTCGAGTTGCCATATTTAAGATGTAGAATTCGCATTTCAATATGAAATCGGCGTGAGGATAGGCCGGCTGGTTAGCAAAAGTGAGGTAGCGAAGTGCTGTTGCGCTGGGGTAGACGGTGCAGCTTAAGTCAGACTGGCTTCTGACTTGACGGATGGGTTCACTGTAGGCTACGCTGATACTATAATTTGGTCACGAGCATTTAAAAAAACTTTATGTTTGATAAAAAAATAATTGGTTTCGCGGGTTATTCCGGTAGCGGCAAAACGACGTTACTTGAAAAAGTTATTCCTTTTCTGACTGCACAAGGCTTGCGCATTGCCGTTATCAAACATGCCCATCATGATTTTGACATCGACAAACCGGGTAAAGATACCTACCGCCATCGTAAGGCAGGTGCAAGCGAAGTATTGATTGTTTCTTCGCAAAGATGGGCGTTAATGCACGAGCTGAACGATGAGCAGGAGCCTAGCCTGGAATATCTCTGCTCACGGTTTTCAGGTTATGACCTTATATTGGCGGAAGGTTACAAGCATGCAGCCATACCAAAACTTGAAGTGCATCGCAAAGAAACCGGGGCTGAAAGTTTATATCCAACTGAACCGGGTATTATTGCAGTTGTGACAAATAGCAAAGACAAATTCCCGCTACCTGTGCTTGATATTGACGCGCCTAAGGATGTGGCTGCGTTTATTCTGAATTATTTTTCCAAGGGAAATCATGAAAATTGAAATAGTGTATTTTGGTAAACCGAGGGAAAATTTGAAAATATCACAGGAAACTGTAGATGTGCCAGAAGAGTCGTTGACGCTTGCCGGTCTGCTTGCGTGGCTAAGTTTGCGTGGTGGAGTATGGGGACAAGAAATGGACGAAGATCGAGTGCGCTGCGCGGTTAATCAGGAGTTTGCCGGTCTGGCAAGAGCATTGAACAAAAATGATGAGATTGCCATCACTGCCCATTACCATGGCTGTACAGAATTCTGGATTGATGATCCACGTTTAAGGCCAATTGATCCAGGCTTTAAACAGAATGCATGCTCTTAATTTTACAGTAATTTTACAAATTTCCGCGCAAAGATTTCGCCCGCCGCATCTATACTTGATATAGACATGCCCAAAAGAATTAGCCGTATTTATTTTGAATTATTTTTCCAGGAACAACCATGAAAATTGAATTGGTGTATTTCGGTCGACCGAGAGAACATTTGAAAATATCACGCGAAACTGCAGATGTGCCAGCAGAGGCATCTACACTAGCCGGTCTTCTGGCTTGGTTGCGTTTGCGCGGAGACATATGGGCGCAGGAGTTGGCAGACAGCCGCGTGCGTTGCGCGATCAATCAAGAGTTTGCCGGTTTGCCTACCGCCATTAACGAGCATGACGAGATCGCCATTTTCTCGCCTATCTCCGGAGGTTGAAATGAGTGTGTTAATACAGGAAGATGATTTTGATCTTGCCGCCGAATTGACAGCCCTGCGTTCCGGAAACTCAAGAGTTGGTGCCATGGTTAGCTTCGTCGGTTTAGTGCGCGATTTTAGTCATAACGAAATGATAGAAAGTATCTATCTTGAATACTATCCCGGCATGACTGAAAAGGCGCTGAATAAAATCATTGCTGAGGCGACTGAACGGTGGAGCTTAATAAATGTCCGTGTAATCCACCGCATTGGGCAGTTGTTTGCAAACGATCAGATCGTGCTGGTGGCGACTACTGCATTGCATCGCGGTGAAGCTTTTGCGGGCTGTGAATTCATCATTGACTACCTGAAAACTGCTGCGCCATTTTGGAAAAAAGAACAAACCAACGAAGGTTCACAGTGGTTGGAAACACGTGACACTGACGTGAAGCGCATGGAACATTGGCATAACGATACAGTCAGGAAATCAGCATGACAAATGGCATGACCCACTTCGATCAAGACGGACAGGCACATATGGTTGATGTTGCTGGCAAGAGCGAGACCCAGCGTATCGCAAAAGCGTCCGGTAGTATCAAAATGAGCCCCAGTACGCTGGATTTGATTGCTTCCGGTACCGCCAAGAAGGGTGATGTGCTGGGTATTGCGCGCATTGCTGCGATACAGGCGAGCAAGCGTACCGCTGAATTGATTCCATTATGCCACCCGCTGTATCTGACCCATGTTGCGGTGGAATTTAATCTCAACCATGAGAGCAGCACGGTGGAATGCATCGCCACCGCAGAAACGTTTGGCCGCACTGGTGTCGAAATAGAGGCCATGACCGCAGTAAGTATCGCCCTGCTTACTATCTACGATATGTGCAAGGCGGTTGATCGTGGCATGGAAATTAACCGACTACGTTTACTGGAAAAAAAGGGTGGGCGTTCCGGGCATTGGCAAGCTGCATAACTTAAGGGCACCTCTATAAATCCAATTTTGCGAGCACCTGCTTTGCGGCTTGCCTGCATACCCCGTTCCCTCACAATACGGCGTTACTAGAAAAAAATTATCGCTTACATATCAACTATATGCCGCGCTAAAATTTTTTACTCGTGCCTTGTGTTGCCTAGAAACCTGAATTTTTAGAGGCGACCTTATTTTTGTCGTTGCGCTGACTTTGGACGGAATGACGTCAATACGTGTGGATTCGTTTCTATGTAGGGCCCACCAATCAAATCTATGCAGTAAGGCACGGCAGCAAAAATCCCATCCAGTGTTTCCTTGATTGCCTTCGGTTGCCCAGGCAGGTTCAGAATCAGGGACTGTCCTCGTGTCACGCCAAGCTGGCGTGACAAAATTGCCGTAGGAACATAGCGCAGGCTGACTGCACGCATTTGTTCTCCGAAACCGGGTAATACCTTGTGTGCGACGGCCAATGTTGCCTCCGGAGTGACATCGCGTAACGCTGGACCGGTTCCCCCTGTAGTCAAGATCAGATGGCACTTTTCCTGGTCTGCCAATTCAATTAAGGTAGACTCAATCATCGTCTGTTCATCCGGTATCAAGCGTGTGACATATTGCCATGGGCTAGTCAGCGTTTGTGTAAACCACTCTTTTAATGCGGGTAAGCCAGCGTCTTGATAAACCCCGCTGCTGGCTCGGTCGCTAATTGAAATAAGGCCAATTTTAAGTGTATTTGTCATATAGTTAGTCAGGTCGCAATACTGTTCGGTTAAAGAAATCCCGTTCGCCCAGCCCCTTCGACTTTGCTCAGGACAAAAGGCATTGTCGAAGGATCTGGGCGAACGGCTGGTGGTTCGACAAGCTCTCCACGAACGGTTAAGCGAACAGTATTGAGTCAGGTCGGGTGATGTAGAACAATTTTTCGCGTGGAATGTAACTTCGCTATGTCTTTATATTATGATTTAACTTGTCATATAAGTCAGCAAAACAAGCATTTGTAAATTTTTAAAAGTAGTAAGCTGTTTCAATAACAATCATTCGCCCTTAAAAATAGACTATAGATTGTCTAGTTAACGCGTTGTTGCCATTGCACTGGCCGTCTGCGCTTGCTCTTTCAATAAGATTATTTTAGTCAATACGATAATCATCAATAAATGGTAATAGAGGTCGAAATTGGACAACCCAAGAAAAGCCCCGGCCGTCGCAAAGCCAACCATGCTTACTTGCCCCATTGCGGCTAAATCCGCCGCCCATTTTTTGTCAGGATCGCGCTTCGCCTGTTTGATTACCCAAGACCCGGTTCGCCACGTCAAGATAGCAAGCAATAACCAAAGTCCAAGCCCGATAAATCCATGCTCACCCAGCACTTCAAAATATACGCTATGTACATCATGTACATTGGTTGGATCTGGCGCGTACAACTCGAATGTTTGCCCCTGGAACATTTCAAACCCGCCGCCGGTGGGACGAACCTTAGCCACATTCCATGCTGTCCACCAAGCGTTAATTCGGCCTTGAGCAGATTGATCCTGCTCATAAGTTTTAATGGTTGACATGCGGTCATACCACTCTTGCGGCATAACTAGGGCTACCATACCGATGGCGGCGGCAAGCATAACGCTGGTGAAAAATTTATTCCGGCTTTTCATCCAGAAAATTGAGCCCATTACCGCCGCGCCCACCAGCGCACCTCGCGATTGTGAGCCGATGGCCGATACTGCGGTAAGTACCATTGCCGCCCCCAATCCTTGATGCAGCCATTTGCGTGTTTCATTCAACTGTAAATAGCGCATCAGAGGAATAGTCATTAGCAAAGCCAAAGCGATTTCATTGTTACCAGCGATGAATGTCCCTGGCGGTCCTTGGACATGAAATGCACCACCTCGCAGTATCGTAAAAATTCCGCCTTTCACCCCATAAAAACCAAGTGACAGTGCTATTACCCAAACCAGCCCATGCAACCGTTGGCGATTAGTGA
>CAIRGS010000029.1 GCA_903878125.1 uncultured Nitrosomonadales bacterium
CTCAGGCTCTCGGTATAGGTTTGCACCTTTATGGCCTTGTCGCGCACGTAGTAGGTATATTCGTCTTGCGCGTAGGCCGCTTTGCGGGCAGGCCATTGCTGTAGTATTGCTAGGTTTTCGGGCTCTAGCTTGCGGCCCAACTTATCGCTGGCGGCTTGCAGGGCATCCAAAATGGCACGTTCGGCACCGTCTTGTTGCAGGGTTTCTTGGCTCAGCTTAAGGCCATGCAGGCGCTCGGCTATGCTGGCTTGCTCAGCTACACGCTTGTTGTAATCGCGGTTAGCGGTGGTTATCTCGCTCAGGTAGCGCACCCGGCTTGGTGGGATGATGTATATCTTGCCCTCTTGCTCGGCTTGGGTAGTAAAGGTGCTATTAAAGTCCTTTCCCGTCTTTTCGGTAATCTTGCGCATCAGCGCGCTGTAGAGCTCGTTGGTGCCCGCATCGTTGAACTGGCTGGCGATGGTGGCAAACACCGGCACTTCGCTATCGGGCATATCAAACAGCTTATGGTTGCGCTTAAACTGCTTCTTCACATCGCGCAGGGCATCCTCGGCACCGCGCTTGTCGCCCTTGTTCAGGGTTACAATGTCGGCAAAGTCGAGCATGTCAATCTTCTCTAGCTGTGTGGCGGCGCCGTATTCTGGCGTCATTACGTACATGCTCACGTCGCTGTGGTCCACAATCTCGGTATCGCTTTGGCCGATGCCGCTGGTTTCCAGTATAATCAGGTCGAAGCCCGCTACTTTCACAATGTCTACCGCGTCGCGCACATGGCGGCTCAGCGCCAGGTTGGCCTGCCGCGTAGCCAGCGACCGCATATATACCCTCGGGTTGCTGATGGCGTTCATGCGGATACGGTCGCCCAGCAGGGCGCCGCCCGTTTTGCGCTTGCTCGGGTCCACGGAAATGATGGCGATGGTGCGGTCGGTAAAATCCAGCAGAAAGCGGCGTACTAGCTCATCTACCAAGCTGCTTTTGCCTGCGCCGCCGGTGCCGGTAATGCCCAGCACGGGCGTGGTGATGCCCTTGGCCTGTTGGCGCAAAGTATCCAGCACGGTGGCGTTCTCTTCGGGGAAGTTCTCGGCGGCGGAAATGAGCGTGCCGATGGCTTTGGGGTCATTGTTGCTGAGGTGCGATAATGCCCCGTTCAGGCTTTTACCAGTAGGGAAATCACAAGATTCCACCAGCAGGTTTATCATGCCCTGCAGGCCCATGCTGCGGCCATCGTCCGGACTGAATATACGCGCGATGCCGTGGGCGTGCAACTCCTCTATTTCGGTGGGGAGGATGGTGCCGCCGCCGCCCGCGAAGATGCGGATGTGTCCCGCACCGCGCTCCTGCAGCAGGTCGAACATATACTTGAGGTACTCCACGTGGCCGCCCTGGTAACTGGTGATGGCGATGCCCTGCACATCTTCCTGTATGGCGCAATCCACAATTTCCAGCACACTGCGGTCGTGCCCGAGGTGGATGACCTCCACGCCGGTGGCCTGGATAATTCGGCGCATGATGTTGATGGCCGCATCGTGCCCATCAAAAAGGCTGGCCGCGGTTACTATGCGTATGTGGTGCTGGGGGGTGTATGGGGTGGCGTCTTGCATTTTCTCGCTTCGCTGGTTTCTAAGCGTGAATTTACAGAAAATGCAGTGGGGAGGGAAATTTGGGTGATACCAGCCAAATTTGCCAAAAGAAATTACTTCTTTGCTTTCTGTTTCGGTTTAGGTGCTTGAAGTAGCTTCTCTATTTCCTCGTGAGATACCCGCGTGGCTCTGGAAATATTAACCTCCTCGCTTTCAGGCATTTCTTTCACAAAAGCCAACGGATGTTTTTTATTGTTCTTCATATGTCTGCCTGTTTTTCTTGTTTGCTGGCCTACAACTAATAATCCTGTATTTCTTCTTTCTTATGGTAAAAGCGACATACAATACCCGGTCAAATTTGCTCTTACCTACACAAATATAACGTATTTCTTCCTCGCTGTGTTTCAAATCCGATGTAATAATTCTAAGCTCGTCGTCAAACACGCTTTCCGCTTCCTCATTGGTAATGCCATGTTTCAGCAGGTTTTTCTGTAAGTTCCCCCTGTCCCACTGAAATTTTTTTGACATCTCGCTACCTGCTTCCTTAGTTTAAGTATTGATTGCCGCAATGCACTACCTCCAATCCGTTACGCATGCCACCGATGCGCACGGTGCTATTGCTTTGATAAATACTAAGTTAACATGCGGTTTTATTTTTCACAAATATAAACTCTGTTTATTTTTATTTGACAATGCAAATAGTTGATTGTGAATGAAAAAAGTTTTTTGGCACTTGGTTGTATCGAGGCACAGCCTCTTTACTTCAGTGCTGCGGAAGTATAACTTCCGCAGAGTGGGGTCTCGTTTCAAACGAGATCGAAGGGCATGTCATCCTGTCTCGTTTGAAACGAGAAAGAGTGCGCG
Source organism: uncultured Nitrosomonadales bacterium (assembly GCA_903878125.1). Taxonomy (GTDB): domain Bacteria; phylum Pseudomonadota; class Gammaproteobacteria; order Burkholderiales; family Gallionellaceae; genus Nitrotoga. The sequence continues at coordinate 2,445 of CAIRGS010000029.1, forward strand.
CGCGGGCTGCTGGGGCGAGATGTGAAGTGCAATGCCTGCTTTAATTATCCTCGAATTTGGAGAATGTATTGATCGCATATGTTTCCGCTAATGCGGAAAAGGATACGTAGGTTACAAATAGCCTATGCCAAAGCGAAGGCACGAGAATATTCTCGCCAGAGATGAGTAGCGCTAAATAAAGGAAACGCTATTTGACATATGATTCCCTATACACGAATGATGTGACCGGATAACTTAATTTCTGTGCCTCGTTAATTAAATGTCCTGGATTTGTAAAAG
>CAIRGS010000030.1 GCA_903878125.1 uncultured Nitrosomonadales bacterium
AAATCGAGGAGCAGGATCCTCGCCGTCGCGGGGTGGCGTAATTTTTAAAGGTCATCTGATGTCCGAAAACCTTCTTGACTTTGATGTGCAGCGACTTACCGCCTGGTTTGCTTCGATGGGTGAGAAGCCCTTCCGTGCTCGCCAGATATTGCGTTGGGTGCACAAAGTTGGAGAGCCGGATTTTTCAGCGATGACCGACATCGCTGTTTTGTTGCGCGAGAAGCTGCAGCAGCAAGCTTATGTGGCTGCACCACAAGTGATGCGCGACGAAATTTCTGCTGATGGCACGCGTAAATGGTTGCTGGACGTTGGTACGGGCAATGCAGTGGAAACGGTTTTTATTCCAGAGGCAGGGCGCGGCACACTGTGCGTCTCAACGCAGGCGGGTTGCGCGCTTAACTGCTCGTTCTGTTCGACCGGCAAACAAGGTTTCAACCGAAATTTGAGCGTGGCCGAAATTATTGGTCAATTGTGGTGGGCCAACCGTCAGATTGGCAAAGATTTTGATGGCAAGTGGCCAGTCACTAATGTGGTGATGATGGGTATGGGCGAGCCGTTGCTGAATTTCGATAATACGGTAAGTGCCTTGCGTCTGATGCTGGACGATAATGCTTATGGCTTGTCTCGACGTCGTGTAACGTTGTCCACTTCCGGTATCGTACCGGCGATGGACAGGCTGCGTGAGGAATGCCCAGTAGCGCTGGCGGTGTCGTTGCATGCATCCAACGACAGCTTGCGTGATGTGCTGGTGCCGATCAACCAGAAATACCCTTTGCGCGTATTATTGGCAGCATGCCAACGTTATCTGGAACGCGCCCCACGTGATTTTGTCACTTTCGAATATGTGATGCTGGACGGTTTAAACGACAGCGTACAGCAAGCGCATGAACTTATTGCGTTGGTGCGTGATGTGCCGTGCAAATTTAATCTGATACCGTTCAATCCTTTTCCGCAGACGCATTATCGCCGTTCCAATGCCGATGTTATAGCCAGGTTTCGTGATGTGCTGGTGCATGCCGATATTGTCACTACTATACGCAAAACACGGGGTGATGATATTGCCGCAGCCTGTGGACAGTTGGCCGGGCAGGTGCAGGATAAAACCAAGAGAACGCACCGATTATTAGAGGTTCGCACATGAAATTGTTTTCACGCATAAAAGGGTTGAGTTATTTTATGCTTGCTTCAAGTATGGCAGGATGCGTTGCGCCCCCCGATGGTGGATACGGCAGTACGCCGCAGCATAATGTTTCGCGGGAAGAGTCCAGCGCCAGAATACATACTGAATTGGCTGCACAATATTATGACCGTGGACAACTCGGAGTGGCATTGGAAGAGTTGTCTTTAGCGCTGCGATCTAAACCCGACTATGCACAAGCTTACAGTGTGCGCGGCCTTGTGCGCATGGCTTTGCATGACGATCAGCAGGCAGATGAGGATTTTCAGCACAGCTTGCGTTTGAATAGCACCGATCCAGGTGCACATAACAATTATGGCTGGTTTCTTTGTAAGCGAGGTAAGGAACTGGATTCCATTAAACACTTCATGGCCGCGCTAAAGAACCCACTTTACGCTACTCCGGAGAGAGCTTATTTGAATGCAGGCACTTGTTCCATGAAGGCTGGCAATGCGAAAGACGCTGAAGAGTTTTTTCAAAAAGCGCTAACTGCCCAACCCAATATGCCGGAAGCACTGCTGGGTCTGGCCAATTTGAACTTTACTAAAGAGGATTATGCTGGGGCGAAATCCTATTTCATGCTCTATAAACGGAACAACGTATCCCCTTTGACAGCTGAAAACCTATGGCTGGCTGTTCGTATTGAACGTAAGCTGGGCGATAGAATCGCGGAAAATAACTACGCGATGCAATTGCGTAAAAACTTTCCTGATTCGCGTGAAACTCAGTTAATGCTGTACAGGCAATAGTGGATAATTCGTCGAAAAATAGTTTAGGCGATGCCTCCAGCAATGCTGAGGCGCGGCCGTTCAGCGTAGGTGCCGCGCTGCGTGAAGCACGCGAACAACTCGGGTTGAGCGTTGCTGATGTGGGAAGTCGTCTCAAGTTTGCATCACGCCAAATTGAAGCACTGGAGGCGGACAATTTTACATGTCTACCGGAAATTTTTTTTGTGCGCCGCTTCGTACGCAGTTATGCCAAACTATTGCAATTGGATCCTGAACCCTTGCTGGCGGCATTACCAATAGTGCCTGCGCAGCCCTCGCTGCATACTGCGAGCATTGCGATTGAAGTGCCGTTCCCAAATACCAACGCGAAGCGCAGACACAAGATGATCTGGTTGATGGCTGGTCTTGTTATAGTAGTCGCGTTCACATTGGTACTTTTTGTCTGGTTGAACAGAGGCAATTCGATTATGCCACAGGCTAAAGTGGATATATTAGAGTTGCCGGCAGTCATGCTTACCCCCGCTTCTTTGGTGATAACAGTGCCGCCGTCCACAGAATCAAACAATGCTTCCAGGCAATCCGGCTTTATCCGGCTGACGTTTGATGCAGATTCTTGGGTGAAAGTGACGGACAATGACGGCAAGATATTGCTGTCACAACTTAATTCGAGCGGCAGCGAACAACATCTGAAGGGCAAGCCTCCGTTTTCAGTGATTATTGGTAATATCAGCGGAGTGCATCTATATTATCAAGGGAGACTTGTTGAACTCGCGCCTTTTTACAATGGCGAAATTGCACGCCTCACGTTGGAGTAGATATGAGCCAGAATTCCATTCCACGACGTAGGACGCAGCGTGTCATGGTGGGTAATGTCGCCATAGGCGGCGGTGCCCCTATCGTGGTGCAGTCCATGACCAATACTGATACTGTCGATGCCATAGGTACCGCGCGCCAAGTGTTTGAGCTTGCACAAGCTGGTTCCGAGTTAGTGCGAATTACTGTCAATACCGCCGAAGCGGCCGCACAGGTGCCTCGCATTCGCGAGCTGCTCGACCAAATGAATTGTAATGTGCCCTTGGTGGGCGATTTTCATTACAACGGCCATCGTCTGTTAACAGACTTTCCGGAATGTGCCCAAACACTGGGCGGATACCGGATTAATCCTGGCAATGTCGGTCGCAACCGCAAGGGTGAGGACCAATTCGCCATGATGATAGACGCTGCCTGCCGTTACACTAAGCCGGTTCGTATCGGGGTGAACTGGGGTAGCTTGGAGGCTGATTTGATCGTGCGCATGATGGATGAAAATGCTAAATCACCTCAGCCCAAAGAGGCTTCTGATGTAATGCGAGAGGCGCTCATTGTGTCTGCCCTGGATAGCGCTCAGCGCGCCGAGAAACTTGGTTTGCCGCATGATCGAATTGTGCTGTCATGCAAGGTGAGTGAGGTACAAGCTTTAATCGCGGTATACCGTGAACTGGCACTGCGCTGTGATTATCCGCTGCACTTGGGGTTGACCGAAGCTGGTATGGGATCCAAAGGCATTGTCGCCTCCACCGCCGCGCTTGCCGTGCTGCTACAGGAAGGAATTGGGGATACCATACGTATTTCTCTGACACCAGAACCGGGTGGAGATCGTACGCAGGAGGTAATCGTGGCACAGGAAATTTTGCAAACGATGGGTTTGCGCTCCTTTGCGCCGATGGTGATTGCCTGCCCCGGCTGCGGCCGTACAACCAGCACGGTTTTTCAAGAATTAGCGCAAAGTATTCAGTCTTATTTGCGCGAGCAAATGCCGGTGTGGCGCGAACTCTACAGCGGCGCTGAGGAAATGACAGTGGCGGTAATGGGTTGTATCGTGAATGGTCCTGGAGAAAGCAAGATGGCCAATATTGGCATCAGTCTGCCGGGCAGTAACGAGCATCCTGCAGCGCCGGTATATGTGGATGGTCAAAAAGTGGTTACTTTACGTGGTGACAATATTGCCAACGAGTTCAAGCAGATTGTTAACGATTACGTGGCGCGCAACTACGCACGGCGTGAACCTGGTCGTCCCCATCCTGAAGCCATACCGATCCAAGTAATAAATTGAGCATCAAATAATTGAAATCAGCGGTCAGACATTTCTGCTTTAATCATATTCAGTCATAAGTGAAGTAAAGGTTAATCGTTTTATGAGTAGCAATTCCCCGTTGCAGGCCGTGCGCGGCATGAATGACATCTTGCCGGAAGAGGCGGGCCTTTGGCTATGGTTCGAGGATACAGTGCGTGACTGGCTGGAAGGTTATGGTTACCGAAACATTCGCATGCCGTTGCTGGAACATACGGCGCTATTCAAACGTGCGATAGGCGAAGTGACCGATATTGTAGAAAAAGAAATGTACAGCTTTGAAGATAGTCTCAATGGCGATCAGCTTACACTTCGCCCGGAAGGTACAGCTTCATGCGTGCGCGCCGCGCTACAGCACAGCCTGCTGTACAATGCGCCGCAGCGTTTGTACTACAGTGGTGCCATGTTCCGCCACGAACGCCCGCAGAAGGGGCGCTACCGCCAGTTTCACCAGATCGGTGTGGAAGCATTAGGCTTCGCTGGCCCGGATATAGATGCCGAACAGATTCTGATGTGCGCGCGCCTGTGGCGCAAACTGGGCTTGCGCGATATCACATTGCAACTTAATACGCTGGGTGATAGTGCTGCACGGCAACGGCATCGCACCAAGTTGATAACCTATTTCGAGCAGCACAGTGGCTTGCTGGATGCTGATGCCACGCGTCGTTTGCACAGTAATCCACTACGCATCCTTGATAGCAAAAATCCGGCTATGCAAAAATTGATCATGGCTGCCCCCAATCTGATGGAGGAACTGGAAGAGGACGCGCTCAAGCATTTCGAGGTGATACAAAAAATTCTACACCGCCATGAAGTGGCGTTTGAGATAAATCCACGGTTAGTGCGCGGGCTGGATTATTATAATCGCACGGTATTCGAATGGGTTGCCAATCGCCTCGGCGCGCAGGGAACGGTATGTGCTGGCGGTCGTTTTGACGGCTTGATTGAGCAAATCGGTGGAAAACCCGCACCGGCCGCCGGTTTTGCCATGGGTATTGAACGCTTGTTGGCACTGTTGCAGGAAGATGGTATGCAGACTCCGCCGGCACCACTAGATGTGTATGTGGTGCATCAAGGCGAAATGGCGGAAAGCATGGCGAGCTTGGTGGCGGAGCGCTTGAGGGATTTTGGGCTGCGCGTTTTGTTGCATTGCAGTGGAGGAAGCTTTAAGTCGCAGATGAAAAAGGCAGATGCCAGCAATGCATACTGTGCAGTTATCCTCGGCGACAATGAGGCGAGTACCGGGTTGGCCACGCTCAAGCCGTTACGCGGCGGCGAACAAATGCATGTAGCATTTGACGAATTGCCGACCAAAATTAATGAACTGATAAAACAAGGATAGAGAAAATGGCAGTACTCGATACGCAGGAACAGGAGCAAGTAGATGCGTTTAAGGCATGGTGGAAAGACAATGGCAAGTGGCTGTTGATAGCATTGGCTGTGGCTGCAAGCGGCTTTGCTGCGACGCATGGCTGGCAGCTCTATAAAGAAAAGAAGTTGGATGAAGCCAGTACCTTATATGCAGAACTGGACAAACAGCTTGCCAGCAAAGATCCCAAGCGCATCAATGATGCCGGGCAAGCAGTGATCGACAAGTTCGGTTCTACCGCTTACGCGCCGCGAGCAGCTCTGCAGGCGGCACACGTTAATATTCAAAATAATGATTTGGTGCACGCTAAATCGCAATTAGAGTGGGTAATCAAACATGCTGACGAGACCGGACTACAGAACGTAGCGCGTCTCAAGCTGGCTAGTGTATTGCTGGATGAAAAAAATTATGCTGATGCACTCAAGCTGCTGGACGAAAAGCATGCTGAATCTTTCGTGGGCTTGTATGCAGACCTTAAGGGCGACGTGCTGAACGCACAGGGTAAAGTTGACGAAGCACGTCTCGCTTACCAGATTGCATTCAATAAAACCGATGCCCAGAGTAAGTATCGCAAGCTGATCCAAATGAAATTGGATGCGCTTGGAGGGGCTAAATGATTCTTCGCATTGCCACGTTGCTCTTACTTGTAATGCTGGCAGGCTGCTCCACCGTGTCTGGCTGGTTCGGTAGCGGTGGCGATAAGACCGGCAAGGAACCGGCAAAACTGGTTGAATTCAAGCAAACTGCTACCTTTGATGTGCGCTGGCATCACAAAGTCGGCGGCGGCGGCAATTATATTCTGCAGCCAGCCGTAACGAGTGATGCGGTGTATGCCGCAAATGCCAAGGGAGAGTTATTTCGACTTGATCCTGCAACAGGAAATGAGGTGTGGCGTGTCGACAGCGGCTTCAGTATTTCTGCTGGAGTAGGGGCGGGTGAGGGTTTAGTGATGGTCGGGGGTGGAAAGGGTCAATTGGCTGCCTTTGCGTCGGACGGCAAATTACTTTGGAAAACAAAAGTGTCCAGCGAAGTGTTGAATATCGCAAAAATTGTCGATGGCATTGTGGTGGTGCGCACTGCCGATGGGCGCCTCTCTGGTCTGGACGTTACCGATGGCAAGCGTCTATGGTTGTATGAACAAGCCATACCACCGCTGATTGTGCGCAGCCATGCGGGAGTGGTCATCGAACGTGGCACAGTATTCGCAGGATTCGCCGCTGGAAAGTTAGCAGCTATTAGCATGGGTTCTGGCATAGTGATATGGGAAACAGTAGTCTCTCAACCGCGTGGTAACACTGAGCTGGAGCGCATCAGCGACATCATCAGTTCGCCGGCGCTAGATGACGAACAGGTTTGTGCAGTGGCATTTCAAGGGCGTGTGGCATGTTATGGCTTGGCACAAGGTAGCTTACTTTGGAGCCGGGATCTATCAAGCGATAAGGGTATGAATCTATTTCATAATTTCCTTTATCTTACGAGTGCCAATGGCGCTATATTGGCGATGGATAAAAGTAGTGGAAGTTCATTTTGGAAAAATGAGCAGCTACTCATGCGTCAAACTTCTGCACCCTATGCATTCGGAGATCGTCTGATGGTGGGCGATTATGAAGGTTATCTGCATGCTCTAAGCCGCGAGGATGGCAGCATGGCGGCAAGACTCAAGACCGATGGTAGCGCCATCGTGACAGCTCCGATGGAGTTGGATGGCGGTGTGCTGGTGCAAACACGAGATGGTGGTTTGTATTCGGTTACCCTCCATTAAGTTTGTCCCTAATTGAAAGTCTGAAATGTTACCCACACTCGTTTTAGTTGGTCGTCCCAATGTGGGGAAATCCACTTTATTTAACCGTCTTACGCGCAGCCGTGATGCTCTAGTAGCTGATCTGCCAGGGCTAACGCGTGACCGTCACTATGGTCGCGGGCGCGTTGGCGAGCGGCCATTTCTAGTGGTGGATACCGGCGGTTTAGAGCCGGTCGCCAAAGAAGGTATTCTTTATGAAATGGCTAAGCAAACGCGGCAAGCTGTGGCAGAAGCCGATCTGGTGTTATTTCTGGTTGATGGGCGTCAAGGCCTAACCCCGCAGGACAGGATTATTGCCGAGCAATTGCGCAAAACCGGGCGTCCCGTGATGCTCTTGGTCAACAAGGCTGAAGGCATGCAGCGTGCTGCTGTTATCAATGAATTTTTCGAATTAGGAATAGGCCAGCCGTTGCCGATTTCTTCGGCGCATGGTGACAATGTAACTGAAATGGTGGAGCTTGCGCTGGAAGAGTTACCACCTCAGGCTGAAAGTGTAGAAAATCATTCTGATCACCCAAAGATGGCTATTGTTGGCCGCCCCAACGTTGGTAAGTCAACCTTGGTCAATGCAATTCTAGGTGAGGAACGGGTAATTGCCTTCGACCAACCGGGCACTACACGCGACAGCATTTACATTGACTTTGAACGTGATGGCAAGCAATACACCATCATCGACACCGCCGGGGTTCGTCGCCGTGGCAAAGTCGACGAAGCAGTCGAGAAATTTTCTGTAATAAAAACCTTGCAGGCGGTAGAGGACGCCAATGTTGTAGTTCTCGTGGTAGATGCGCAACAGACCATTACCGAACAGGATGCGCATATCGCAGATTTCGTTTTGCAAGCTGGACGTGCCTTGGTATTAGCGGTAAACAAGTGGGACGGGCTGGACGATTACCAACGTGAGACAACTAAACGCGATATCGATCGCAAGCTGCATTTCCTCAGTTTCGCCAAATTGCATTTTATCTCTGCACTGCTTGGCAATGGCGTGCCCGCCATATTGAAATCGGTGGATGAAGCTTATGCCGCCGCCATGGCCAAGCTGCCTACGCCTCAGCTGACGCGGGTACTTATAGCAGCAGTGGAAAAGCAGCAGCCGCCTCGTTCTCTGTTTCGTCCAAAGATGCGTTACGCTCACCAAGGTGGCAGCAATCCGCCGCTAATCGTGATTCATGGCAGCGCGCTGGACAAAATACCGGACAGTTACAGCCGCTATCTAGAGCGCACTTTCTGTACTGCCTTCAAACTGCAAGGCACTCCGCTCAGGATCGAATTCAAGGCAGGCAAAAATCCATTCGCCAATAAAACTCCCAAGCCGTTAACCGAAAGCGAAGAGCGTAGTGCACACCGCGCTCGCATCCGTGGGCGCAGGCTATACGGGCGTTAATCCAAGCTTAATAACATACAATATTTTATATTTATCAATTAGTTATATAGTGTTCTTAAAAACAATGTAAATATTATCTGGAATAGCTTTGCACGAGAAAATCTGCAACTAATTGACTATTGAAGAGCGAACGTTGATCCAGCCGCAATTATCGCGATAATAATTTCTGAATTACGCAACAAATCAAAACATGTTTTGTATTTCATTACGACACATAGTTTTTCTCCTCTTGCTCCTGTGCAGTTCAATATTACATGCCGCCAGCATTGTTACAGCGTACGCCGATAACTACCGTGAATTGCTTTCGCGGCTGGAACCAGGCGATACCCTTTTGCTACAGCCCGGCGTTATAAAAAAGGTTTGCCCGTGCACCAGCTACAGGGGAGCAAGGAGAAACCCATCACCATAATGGGCCCGTCCAATGGCCCTTTACCTGTTTTTTTGGCAAGGCCTGGACACAGCACAATCAGTATCATTAACGCCAGTTACATTGTTATCCGTAATTTGGAACTGGACGGGCAGGGCGTTGCAGTGGTCGGAGTTAAATGCGAAGGACACGCTGACTGGGCTCACCACTTCACGCTTGAAAATCTGGTTATCAAGGGTCATGGCAATAACCAACAAACTGTCGGGATTTCAACAAAGTGTCCCGCATGGAACTGGATTATCCGAAGCAACACCATTTGGGGTGCCGGCACAGGAATATATCTTGGCAACTCCGACGGCAACGCACCATTTGTGGGGGGATTGGTTGAGCATAATTTAATCGTTGACACTCTTCGCTACAACTTGCAAATCAAGCACCAGAATGCGCGACCGGAAATTGTTGGTATGCCCAGCGAGCCGAGCGTCACAATCATCCGCCACAACGTTTTTAGCAAGGAGAAAGGAGCTGCTACCGGGCCATTTGCGCGGCCTAATGTGCTCGTGGGGCACTGGCCCGTAAAAGGGAATGGGTCGAAAGATACTTATGAAATCTATGGCAATTTCTTCTATCAAAACCCTACCGAAGCGCTTTTTCAGGGATAAGGAAACATTGCCCTGTATAACAACCTTTTCGTCAGCGGCCATGGGGATGCGATCAGAATTCAGCCACATAATGATATTCCACGCGCTATACACGTTTTCTACAATACTGTTATTACACCTGAAACCGGCATTTCAATCATATCAGGGCAGGGCAGCGAAAATTATGTTCAGCACGTTTCAGCTAATATGATCTTTGCTTCTAAACCGATTGCTGCCAAATCGCAGGAATCCAATACCATTGGCAAAAGAGAAGATGCGGTTGATTATCTATTGAAGCCATTTTTCACATTAGGCACGATGGATCTTTATCCAAAAGTATCAAATATGAAATTCCAGCCAGTTAACACCAGCAATTTTCGCATCTTTAAGGACTGGGATTTGGACTTTAACAAGCGCAAGCGGAATGATCATTCCCTTGGAGCGTATGGCGGAGAGGGTATAAATCCTGGCTGGTTACCACAAATCGAACGTAAGCCATGATTATGGTTTCTTAAAGATGAGCATCACAGGATTGAGAGACTGAAATACCTTGAACGGCTGAGTATGTTTAAATATTCGTACTTCGCATAATGTATATTATGTTAAATTATGAAGATTTGGCGCCAATCTAAAGCAACGTTTTTTGATGACTTTCGAGATGCGTATTCCAGAACCGCACCGCCGCTTTTGGATAACTCGGCTCCACCATATGACGGCATATAAGCTGAAGCAGCTCAGAATCAACGCCTTCAATTTGGAGGCGTTGATTCTGAGTGCGATGTAGAGATTGCGAATTGATTGTGACCAGTCAGGATATCGATCGCCCAAATTTTCATTTAAACAATTCCTTTTTCTACAGCAGCATCCCGCGCCTCGCAAAGCGCATCAATGAAGCTTGTTGCACCTCACCAGAACTTAATGCACTTGATGGGCTCTATGCCCCTTGTATGCCAATAACGCTTGGCACCTTCTATCCGATGCGTTCTTCCCC